>QHRJ01000127.1 GCA_003220075.1 Verrucomicrobiota bacterium | reverse complement strand
TCGAAGCGGAACGGCAAACGCATTCGATTCCCGACGATCCCGAGAAGCGCGAGCGCCTCGCGCGCAGCCTCGGTTTTGATTCCGCCTCGCCGTTGCTGGCCGAGCTGCAGGCGAGCAATGAACGCGTCCGCGAAATCTTTCATCACCTCATCGCATCCGGCACTCCTGCCCCAGCGGTCAATCTCGATATTTTTGCCGATCCAGCGCGCGCCACGCGGACACTCAACGAATTAGCGCAGGGTTCCGTTTCCTTTCACGTTGCCCCACGGACGCGGCAGATTTTTCGCAGGCTTCGCCCGCTTTTGCTCGAGGAACTGACGCGGTGCGCCGATCCCGATGCTACTCTCATCGCCATCGTCCGTTTCGTGGAAGTCTTCGGTTTGCGCAGTCTTCTTTTCGAATTGCTCGCGACCAATCCGAAACTCCTTGAGCTGCTGGTGCGAACGTTTGATGCCAGTTTTTTCGCGACCAATGTTCTGATTCGTCACCCTCATCTGCTCGAGGAGATTACTCGCAGCGCTACTCTCAATCGATCGTTGTCACTTTCCGAGCATGCTGCGGCACTTCATCCTTTCGTCGAGCGCCGTGATCTCGATTCCATTCGCGTTTATCGGCAAACGCAGTTGCTGCGCACGATTATGCGCGACGTGTTAGGGCTCTGTCCTCTGCCAAACTTGTGGCAGGAAATTACGGACCTGGCTGAAGCCTGCCTTCTCACTGCTGCTGCAATTGTGGGTGCGAACGATCTGACGATCATCGCGATGGGGAAATTTGGCGGCCGCGAACTGACCTATGCGTCCGATCTCGATCTCATGTTTGTCGGCGATGATTTTCGTGCCGCACAACATCTCATAACCGTCCTTTCAATCCCAAGCCCGGAAGGTGTCATTGCATCAGTTGATGCGCGCTTGCGTCCCGAAGGCGAAAAAGGGCCGCTCGTCGGCTCGCTCGAGGCCTTCGAAGCCTACTATCGTGATCGCGCCCAGTTTTGGGAGATTCAGGCAATCACCCGCGCCCGGCCGGTATCCGGCACGAACCAGGAAACCTTTCGTGCAATCGCGCACGCAGCCTGGTCCATCGCAGGCCGCGATTCTGATTTGTTCGGGAAAATCGACGCCATGGTACGGCGCGTCCGCGCGGAACGGGGCAGTGGTAACGACGCGCTCGATTTCAAGACCGGCATTGGCGGAATCGTCGAGGCAGAGTTTCTGGTTCAGGCACTGCAGATGCGACACGACGTGCGCGAAACTTCGGTGCGGCTGGCAATCGCAAAGCTTGCCAATATCATTTCCTCCGAGGATGCGGATTTGCTTGGCCGCGGTTATGAATTTTTGCGTTGTCTTGAAACTGTCCTGCGCCGCTGGCGAAATACGAGCGCATCATCTTTGCCGCCCGACCCAATCGAACAGCGCAAGCTTGCTGTTCGCATGGGATTCAAAGATCGCGAAAGTTGGCAACAGGCCTATGAACGCGCTCGGGCAAATATTCACGCGATCTACGGCAAGCACTTCGAGCGCTGACGCTCAATGCAACCCAAGTAATTGCGCAATCGCGCGCAAGACGAGAAAACTAACGAAAATTCCCGTTGCCACGATGACGAACAGAATCGCGAGCACCGCGATAACGAAAATCCAGTCTGATGCGCGTGCGCGTTGCGGTGTCGCGGTGTGCGCCAGCAGTAACTGATAATTGCGTTTGTTCGATTTGAACCAGAAGGAAAATGCGTCGCCTAGACCCGGAATGATCCCAATGATTTCGTTGATCAAAATATTGAGCGACATTCGCGCCAACAAAATTTTCGGAAGACCGCACCGGGCTGCTTGAATCAAGACCAGCGCGGAAACAATGGCCGACGCAGTATCGCCAATACCCGGAACCAAACCGATGAGCGGATCGAGTCCAAACTTAAACTTCGTGTTTGGAAATGCGATCAGCTCGTCCATCACGATCGCGACCCAGCGAAAGAGCGGCTCCAGGCGCGCGCGCTTATCCTTTTCTTCCGGCGGAAGGACTTCCCACTCCGGTTCGATCACATCGGTTTGCGTGCGCATACGATCAAAGTGCGGCCGAGTAGAAGATCGCGCGAATTAATAGCGGCGACCAGGTCGCGATTTTCCGAAGTGATGGTGCGGAATTTATTTTTCTCGCGTTGCCAGAAGAAAAGGGCTGCGATTTTCATTGGCAGAAAAAGGAGAACAAACGGCACCCAGGAGCGGCGCTGGTAATGGTCAATACTTGGCTGGAGATCGACGAAGCCAGTTTCGCGCAAAGCATGGCCAAGATAAAAATAGCCGATAGGATTGATGTGCCCGCCCGGATTGTAAACACGCCGGTCGCCGATCGGGAGTGGGCCAAACAAATTGAAGAAGCCGGTCATGAGATAGCGCAGACGCGAACGCAGATTCAAGGTATTGGGCGTGGTAATAACCGCGAGTCCGCCGGGCTCGAGGACGCGAAAGATTTCGCGCAAAAGAGAACGCGTTTGCTCGAGGTGTTCGATGGTTTCGACGCAGGTGACGAGACAAAAGCGACCATCGAGATATGGCAATTTGCCAGCATTGAGATCGACGATGTCCACCCGCTGAGTGGAATCGTTCATCAGCGTATCGGTATAATCGCAGGCAGTGGTCCGCAGCCCGAAACGCGTGCGAATGGCGCCAATGAGTTCGCCTTTGCCGCTCCCGATGTCGAGCGCTTCGCCGGGCAGGGGAGACTGGATATTCGCGGCCGCGATTGCGGCCATCACCGCGTCCTGCATTCCCGGAGTGCTTAATTTCGAAGTCGGCCCCGACTTCCCTTTCTTTGTGCGTCGCACCCGCCGTATGACCTTGCGAACGCGCAACGGAAGTTGGTTAGAGTGGCCGGCGCACTACCCCGGAATGCCCTTGAGCATTTCGGTGTTGGTCGGAAATTTTTTCACAAACATCAACAGACGCTCAATCGCTTCACCTGGCTTGTGACCGGCGAGACCGCGGCGAATCAAATTAACCTTTTCCAGCTCCCACGGTTGCAAAAGCAATTCTTCACGCCGGGTGCCGGAAAGGAAAATATCGATCGCCGGATAAATGCGTTGATCGCTAATCTTGCGATCCAGCACCATTTCCATGTTTCCAGTGCCTTTAAATTCCTGAAAGATCAGTTCGTCCATGCGACTGCCGGTTTCAATAAGCGCGGTCGCGACGATGGTAAGCGAACCGGCTTCTTCGGTGTTGCGTGCGGCCGCGAAAATTTTGCGCGGGATTTCCATGGCGCGTGCATCGATGCCGCCACTCATGGTGCGTCCCCCGCCACCCATCGCATTGTTGAAAGCGCGGGCGGTGCGCGTAATTGAGTCAAGCAAGATGAAAACATGTTTGCCTGCTTCCACCAAACGCTTGGCCCGCTCGATCGCCAGCTGCGCGATGCGAGTATGACTCTTGATATCACTGTCGTTTGAGCTGGCGATGATTTCGGATTTCGGATGCGACCGCTTGAAATCGGTGACTTCTTCCGGTCGTTCGTCGACCAGCAAAATAATCAGCTTCATTTCCGGGTGATTTTTGACGACCGCATCTGCGATGTGATGCAAAAGTGTCGTTTTCCCGGTTCGCGGCGGAGCGACGATCAGCCCGCGCTGTCCCATCCCCAGCGGAGTCATCAAATCCATGATCCGCGTGGTGTAACGGTCCGGCACCGTTTCGAGTTTAATCTTTTTGTTGGGATTAATCGTCGTCAGTTCTTCAAACGGACGGAGCCCTTGATACTTCGTTGGCTCGTCATCATTGATCTTCAGCAGTTTGATCAATTGCGGTCCGCGATTTCCCCGCCGGGTCTCCCCGTAAATCCACATTCCATCCCGTAATCCGAAACGGCGGACGATTTCGGGCGTCACAAAAATATCCTGCGGCGCCTGGATGAAATTACGCTTCGGATCGCGGAGAAATCCGAATCCTTTTCCTGAAATTTCGATGATGCCTTCCCCAAACTCAGGTTCTCGCGGCTCGCCCGTTTCACCTTCACCAGCGCTCACCACTTCGGTTTGGACGTCGGATGACGACTCCGTCGGTGCCTCGTTATTGAAACCACTTTCCCGTTCGGAGTTCATGTAATCGGAGTTGTAGTTCCGTCGTCGCGGATAACGCCGCCGAGGACGCCGGTGCCGTTCGCGGTCCGGGCGCGGTTCAGTCTGCGGCCGAGGCTCGGTTTCGGTACGTGCCTCAATCGGCCGGCTTTCGTTCTCTTCGCTCATATGAATTCACGCGCGCGTGCGGGTCAGCGCAGTCTCCGTTTCTTTATTCAGTTTCAGGCCGGCAATTTCGCCAGCATTTCGTCAGGAATCTCCAGGTTTGAATAGACGTTTTGCACGTCATCATCGTCTTCGAGCGCGTCGCACAAGCGCAAAATCTGCTGCGCCACGGACTCGTCGGCGACCGTAATTGTGGTATCGGGGATGAAAGTAAACTTTTGGCTCTCGGTAGTGACGCCCGCTTTTCTGAGCGCCTCAGCTACAGCATAGAGCTGATCGGGAGCAGTGATGATAAGATACGCATCCTCCTGGTTTGTCAACTCCTCCGCCCCAGTCTCCAGCGCCAGCTCAAAAATTCGCTCCTCGTCGATGGAAGAGCGCGGAACGATAATCTGACCCTTACGATGGAACATGTAGGAGACACTTCCATTCGATCCAAGGTTACCGTGGTTCTTCGTGAAGATGCTGCGGATTTCCGCCGCGGTGCGATTCTTATTGTCGGTGGCCGCTTCCACGATCACCGCTATCCCCCCGGGTGCGTAACCCTCGTAGGTGATCTCGTCGAAGTGTTGCGCATCCGTTCCTTCGCCGGTGCCGCGTTTGATGGCGCGCTCGACGTTGTCGTTGGGCATGCTGGCCGAACGCGCTGCCAGGATGGCGCTGCGCAATCTCGGATTTCCATCGGGATCGCCGCCGCCGCTTTTCGCCGCAATCGAAATCTCTTTCGAAAGCTTGCTGAAAATCTGACCGCGCTTCGCGTCAATAGCGCCTTTGAAGCGTTTTACCTTCGACCACTTGCTGTGTCCCGCCATAACTTCGGGCGAATAATTATTGTGAAAGCTCGCCTGGCCAGAAATCCGGTGATTCGGGAAACGGGCGCGCCTCGAAGAGAATCTACCGAGGAGGCGGACTAACCGACTCAATTCAACTGTAACGGGATCGGTTTGTCAATCCTTGTCATTTCGAGCGAAGCCGAGAAATCTCATTCTATTCTGCTGAAGAGAACAGTTAGAGACGTCTCAGTCCGCGCTCGCCGCGGAACGAGTTCGTCCAATTGGCGGACCGGACTGGCATATTCGCTCGATCCGCCACTGGACGGATTCGCCGCTGAGCGATGATCTTTGATCCAATCGAGGAACAGCCCGAAATTGTTAAAACGTTGAATGGTTCCTGCGCACAAAATTTGCCGATCCGAGGTCGTGAGCCCTCGGAGATAACATGCAGCTCCGAACAGTCCGAATAATTCTAGTGGTCCTTGCCATGTCTTGTTGGTTTTCCTTGGGACAAACACAATCCAAGCCGAGAAGTGGGATCGAAGGGGTAATTACGATCGGTCCGATTCATCCCGGGCCGGCTAGGGAGGGCATGCCCAGTTCGAAAGCCCTCGGCAATGCTACTTTATAGTACAAAACAAAGAAGGCGTAGTCACCTCTTTCACGACCGATGAACACGGACACTTTCGAATTTCGTTGGACGCTGGTTACTACACGGTCTCGATAAAGGACAAGAAAGGCGGAATCGGGCGATATGGTCCGTTCGATGTCGACGTTGTCGCGGGCCAGATCACACAGGTCGAGTGGCAGTGCGACACCGGAATGCGGTAAGCTGCTGCGGCGCAGCGCGCTCACGAACGCGTTGGCTGCGAGAATCGACACTGAGCTGCAGCAGCGCGGACGCTACGGCGTGATCTTGCTCACGAAGGTGTTCCAGTTCGCAATCGCCGGGGGAAAGCTGACGTTACCTTGGATCCACTCGTTGGCGATCCAGACGTCGTTGCCGACAGCCGACGCGGCGCCGTAATCGCCCCAGCGCTCGACACCGGAGAAGCCGAATGCCGGGTAGCCACTGAAGCCGTCGGCGGGCTTCGTACCCGCAGCGACGACCTGCAACGTCGACGGCGCCGTGGTAAGCGTGTCGTCGAGCGTCGCGTACGCCGCGCTCGGGAAGTAGTCCGGGCCGACGAGCGACACGCCGATCACCGCTTTGCCCGCGGAGGTCACCGCGAGCGAGGGGCGCGTGACGCTGTTGCCGTTGACCGAGAGGTAGCCTTGTTTGACGACGGTTCCGTCCACGGCCGAGCCGGTCACCGACGGCGAGACGACGTAGTACGTCACGCCGACCTGTGACGAGCCCGTCGGAGTCTTGACCACGGTGTCTCCGGCGCCCCAGAGCAAGCCGTGGGCGTAGACAGCCGCCTGCATACGGTCGTCCCCGCCGTCGATCAGGTTCTCGTGCGCCTTGACCGCGTCCGCGAGTGGCGTCGGGCCTTTCTGCTGCACGATCGAGCCGGGGAGGCCGTAAACCTGACTCGGAATCACCTTGGTGCTGACGGTTATGGCGGGCGTCGAGTTCAGCGACGACGTGTTCGTCAGCGCCCAGACCGCGATCCGGTTGTCGAGCGTGAACGGCCTCTTGCCGAACTCGAGTGCGCCTAGCAGGTACTCCGTGCCACCGCTGCCGGTCGCGAAGTCAGCCGCGCTCGGCGAGACCGCCGGCTGCAGTGAGTACGGAATGCCCTCGCCGTAGTTGGGCGAGATCGGGGCACCTTCGATGCGCTGGATGTTTGGCGGCGCCCCCGCAATGAGCGCGGACTTCTGCAGAGCGTAGATCTGCGCGCCGTTGAAGCCGCTCGTGAAGAACGGGAACTCGTTCGTTGTGATGTAGAAACCGTTTGCATCCGCCCCGATCAACGGCTGGTCGCCGACGCACGGGCAGCCCGGGTGCGTGGGCGTTCCGTTCGTGCCGTCGTTCGTGACATCGATGGTCGTGAAGTACCAATCGGACGGGTTCACGGTCGGCGTGCTCGTCTTGCTCGTCGCGATCCGGACCGTGAAGGGAGGTACGAACGCGCCGGTCGACGGGTCTAGTCCAATGGTGAGTATCGTCATGAAGAAGCGGCCGCTGCCGGCGTCATAGATGCACTTCGGATCGGAGATGAACGTTCCGAACACCGGCGGAGTCGAGCGAAGGATAGCGTGGTCGCCGGTGAAGAACTGGTTCAGTGATTCGAAACCGCCGATCTGAGCGCCGGTCGACGCGTTGTAGACTGCGAGCGCGGTGTTCACGGCCTCGAGCACGTAGCCGTTACCGACGCAGAGGCCCTGGTCCGGCGGCTCGACGCTGAACTGGTTGCCGCCGTCGGCGTCGAATCGTTCGTTGAAGAAGTTGAGGCCGCTAAAATTCAGTCCGAGCTCGGCGCCTGGATCGACCACCGCGAGGGGGGTCGGCCGCGGCACGAAGGCGGCCGGCACATGCGCCGGGCTCCGACCGCCCGGGATAAAACGGTTGACGATCGTGTTATCGGCCGTTGGTGCGATTTCGGTGGGATCAACGCCGGGGAACCGAACGCCGCTATTCGCAGCGAATACGACCATTGCTGCTCCCGCGGAGATGAGCGCAGTTGCAATGCCGATGCGCACACATAAAACAGTGGATTTATGAGATTTCATTTGAGTTTAGTTTTGGGTTGGATTTGGGGTTTTAAATTGTGATCTTCAGAAGAGCCCGGACATTTTCCGAGGTAAAAGGAAAATATCAAGAAATCCTTCTACATTTTCGGAAAAACTTATTGCCATTAAGCCGCGAGATAGAGAGGGGAATTGAAACACAGCGACCCCGTGATCTCCCGTGGAGCTAAGCTAATTGATTGATAATAACTCCTCGTAAATTCCGTATGGCAGAGTACCTGTTAAAACGCGAAATCAAGATTGCCCTTTATTCTTTAGTCTGGTCAAGGTTTTTTTCTCCCCTGTGGTTCCTGTCTGAAAGAACGCGACTAGGGAAGTCCATGTCCGGCACGTCTCAAAGAGAAAACTCCAGGAAGCGGACGTAATTGACTTAATGTAACCGTAGCGGAACCGATTCGGCCATTGCAAGCTATCGGATATCGGTGTCGATATCCAGATCGACCCGGACGGTTTGGCCCGACACCACCGTGAACGGTTGCGGTCTGGCACGAACACGTTTGGGCACCCGCCCGAGCACATCGAGAATATAATCGCCAGGCGGCAGCTCAGCCCGATACTTTCCTTGACGGTCTAGTAAAATTGAGAAATCCCGTCGCCAATGTGCAGATGTCGCGGGCCAGGGCGCCTCGACTATTCTTGTGGCGTGGTGGCCTCGGCGCCGAATCCCGCGTCGATCGTCATGTCGACATGGACCGTCTGATTCGGTACAACTGTGAACGGCTGCGCTCTCACGTGCAGCCGCCTGCGCACGCGTCCTTCTACATCGAGAATATAATCACCGGGCGGAAGCGAAGCGCGATAATTTCCGTCAGTGTCCGCAGTAATTCGCGCGATTTGCTTTCTTTCGCCTTGGCTCAAGATGATCAGCGGATACTCAGCATAGTTTTTGGCTGTCGGTGGCGCCGCCGCCGTTTCCGTCGTCCAGTTTTCGTCAGCGAGCTCGACCGGTCTTAGCGAAACAATCTTCAACTGTCCCTCAACCGAACCTTGAGGCGCGGCGTTAAGTGATGCAGTACCGGCCACAACCAAAACAATGGAGGCGGCGATCAGGCACCTCAAGGACTGGGATATCATTGAGCCGAAAAAAAGCAGGGCGGGATAGATTTTCACCTATCCCGCCCAGATTCAGACACTAAGCTTTACGGAAGCGTCAGCTGATATGCTCCACGTCCATGCGTGGCGGCAAGTAGCTGCCGTTTGCCCGGGTTGATGGTCAGACCCGCAGCGGTAACGACCGGCAGACCAGGTGCCGCGATCGTCCAGCCGTTGGCCGGGTTCGCGCCCGCAAGCCTGACGACGCCGAAGTCGGTCGCCGCGTACAGGTCGCTCGTGACATTGTCATAGGCAACGCCGTTGATTGGCTGATCGCCGATTGCGCCGGCTCCCGTCCCGTCGAGCGACACCCACGTCGCCGTCCCGCCGATTGGGTCGTACGTCACCGAGAACACGTGGCCCGGCAGTGCTGTTTCTTGAGGGACGCCACCGACCACGTTGCTCGTGATGGTGTTGTAGCTCAGGTACGAGATGTACGCGTGGTTCGGGTTCATCGGATCGATCGAGATGCTGCTAATGGGCCGGCCGGGCGAGTTCGTCGCGAGCGTGTCGATTCTGTTAAACGTCACAGTAGTCTCCGGATCGGCATCAGCGTTCTTCGAGACGAAGACACGTCCGAAGGTCGTCGCAGCCCACAACGTGCTGGTGTCGCTCGGCGCGCGAGACACCCAACCAACCAGACCGCCGTTGCGAACATTCCCGTATGGGCAGCCCGCGTTCGCCGTCGAACAAGTCAGCCGTCCGCCCGAATTCGGGTTACCGAGCTTGACCCAGTCACCACATTGCACCGCAAAGTCGCCTGTGAACTCGTTGCAGTGCTGATCGAGGTAGGCTTGCGACCCACCGTTGTCCTTCGTCCGCCATGCGTGCCGGATGCCGCAGAACATCGTTCCGTGCACTGTCGGGTCGGTGATGATCGGGAAGTAGAACAGCGACTGACCGTCACCGCCTGTAAACAGGGGATCGGCGATCCAATCCCACGACGGCGGCGCCCCGTTGTTGAAGCTGACGTCGACCTGCTGAATAAAATACGTGTGGAACCGGAAGGCCGGGTTTGTGGCGTCGAACCCGGAGAGGCCGCCGTCGCCGAAGATTGTCTGCGGCCACGTTACAGACGAGCCCGTCGTTTCGAAGGTGCCGTTGTCTTGCGTTCCGCCCTGAACGTCCTTCGCGTTCGCCGGGTTTACCGATAGGCTCTGGAACTGCAGCGTCTGGAGCCCGTTGTTCAGGCTCGTGTATGCAGTGGGAGCGCGGGATAGAAGCTGCTTGCAACGGCTGAGCTCCGGCTCCAAAAGACTGCGGCCGTCACAGCGGCTGGAAATGTCGGTGAAGGTGCCGTCCGATCGCATCAGGCCCCCGTCCGAACCCTCGAAGAACTGGTTCGGGTTGTTTGGGTTCACGACGAAAGCGTGCTGGTCCGGGTGAAGGCCGACGTGCGATGCGTCCGTGCCAAGAGTTCCATCTGGCAGGAGTGCGGCATCAGTTTCATCTGTGAAGGTGTTGCCACCGTCTGTGGAGAGGAGAACTGCGCGCGCATTCGAGAGGTGGTGATCCTCGGCGTAGGTGTATGAGCCCAGCACGAATACGGTGTCCGGATGGCCTGCGGGGCTAACGACGCGCTGGTCGTACCAGCATTGCCCGGTGCAGAAGTTGTAGGTTGCATAGCCGGGATCCGCCACGTTTTCGCTTGTCTTTTGGACAAACGTTGGGGTACCGGACTCAACCGCTTCGGCGACCCAGAGGCGGCTGTACGGATTGCCCGCGGCCGGGCCGCTGTCGCCCTCCGTTTGGTACATGCGCGTGTGCCCGTCCAGTGTCGTCGCTACCGCGAACTCACTTCGGGAGGCGCCGCCGCCGCACGTCTGGCAGGTGTGGATGTTAGTCCACGTCACGCCGTCGTCGGTCGACCGCCAGACGCCCACGTTGTAGGCGGACGCGTAGATCACGCCAGGGTGGGTTGGATCTATTGCGAGAGCCGTTGCGCCGCGCGACGACCCGAAGCTCGATGGGAACGACTGGCCGGGTTGCGGGCCGAGGACGACATTGCTGGGCTGGGCTAGCGTGAAATTTGCGCCGCCATCCGTTGACTTCCAGACGCCGACACCCGGCGTTCCCGGCGGGATCTGCGAGACCGCGCCGGCGGTCGTCGAAGAGATGCCGTGCACACCGCGCCCGGAGGTTACATAGATGGTGTTACCCGTCGTATCGTTGGCATCGATCGCGATCGTCCGGATCGCCCTGTTGGTGAAGCTCGAATTGCCGCCGAGCGCGGTCCATGTTTTACCGCCGTCGGTGGACTTGTACACGCCCACGCCCGCCTCAGCGTCGCCGGCCGCTGCGTCTTCGCCGGTACCCGCGTACAGTGCGTTGTGCGACGCGTCATACGTTAATGCGCCGATTGCTCCCGAAGCGAAGGATCCGTCCGATGCGTTGACCCAGTTGCCCCCCCCGAGCGCTTTATCCGTCCGCCACACGCCGCCACCCGCCGCCCCAACCCAAAGAGTGCACGCGTTAGTGGTGCAGTTTGGCGCGATCGCCAGCGCCGTAATGCGGCCGGAGGTGACGTACTGGCTGCCGTGCCGGTTTAGAAACGCCGGATAGATGGCATTTGTCGGGCCGAGAGAAAACCACGATGTTGTCGACTTCTTGCCGACACCCTTCTTCTGAATCGCACTGAAGGCGGCCCGTGCCCCGGAGATGTTGCTGGCGGTGATCTGGTCACCACCGTTCAACTGGTAGTTCTCGTCGGCCCACGACGCTGGGCTCTCGCCCGCGGCGCCAACCTTCGCGGCGAACAACTCCTCCCTGTGCTTTGCAAACGCTGCCGACATCTTGCCGTCCTCTGTCCATTGCGGCTCTTGCGAGCTGGCCAGGGATGGGCTGGATGGTTTTACCGCGACAAGCGCGAGGGCGGCGGCCGCGGAGATGAGGGTGATTCCGCTTCCGACGCGGAGATATGAGAGAAGACGATTTCGACTAGACGAGGCAGATTTCATGAATGTTTAGGATGACGAGTTAGCGGGGTTTGAGTTGGCAATTACGCGAAAAGCGTAAAGC
>QHRJ01000126.1 GCA_003220075.1 Verrucomicrobiota bacterium | reverse complement strand
GCAAATCGATTCGGGTCTCACCTTCGTAAACATTGGTGTGGATGTGAAAAGCGACGTCCCAGGGCGGCGGCGGCAGCTCGGACGCCGCACCGTCAAAAAAGATCGCGCGTTGATGCCAATTGCGCTGTCTGAGTCGGAGCTCGAGATGGCGTCCCCCCACCACCCGCGGCGGCCGAGCCGCCTCCACCGCCGACGAGACAAAGATCGGCTGCGGATTTCCATTACCGAAGGGCTGCAACATTTCGTGCCAATGCAGCAAATCCCAGTTGATCTCCGCCAGCCCGATTTCAGCGTCGAGGTACAAGCGTGGATCAAGTCCTTCGTCCGACAATTGCCGGCGCACGGCATCCAAAAACTGCTCGCGAAATTTCGGCAGTTTTTCTTCGCGCAAACTCACCCCTGCGGCCATTTCGTGGCCGCCAAATTTTTCCAGCGCTCCGCTGCATTCGCTAAGGGCCCGCACGATCGAACAACCCTCGATACTGCGTCCGCTTCCTTTTCCAGCGCCGCTCTCGTCAAACCCGACGATGATCGTCGGACGATAGTATTTTTTTGAGATGCGCGATGCGACGATCCCGAGAACGCCCGGATGCCAGCCAGGTGCGCCTAAGACGATTCCGGCATCGCGTGACGCATCAAAATTTTTCGCGAGTTCCTCTTCCGCCTGTTGCAGAATCTGTTTTTCAACTTCCTGGCGTTCCCGGTTCTGGGCGTCCAATTCGCGCGCGAGTTGCTCGGCTTCGATCGGGCTGTCCGTTATCAACAAACGCAGCGCTTTCTCTGCCGTGGCTAGCCGGCCGGCCGCATTCAAACGCGGACCAAGTCGGAAGCCAATATCGTCTGGCATTACCGGCTGCTTCACTCCCGCGACTTCTATCAACTTCGCAATTCCGGGGCGACGCGATCGTTCGATCATAGTCGAGCCGCTTTTCACAAAGACCCGATTATCGCCATGCAAGGGAACTATGTCCGCGACCGTGCCGAGTGCGACCAAATCGAGCGCAGTTTTCAAATCGAAATCGATGCGCCGTGTTTTTAAGAGGGCGTGGCAAAGTTTAAAGGTCAGCCCGACACTGCAAAGATAATCGAACCCGGAGTTCGTCGTCTTCGGATTCACCAGCAGGCAATCCGGCAGCTCCGATTTGGGTTCGTGATGGTCGAGAACGATCACGTCGATACCAGCTCGTTTAATTGAATCGATTTCATCAAGAGAGGACGTCCCACAATCAATCGCGATGAGTAGTTCCGGATTGTGCTGCCGAAGACAGCGCGCGACGCCTTCCGCGCTCAGACCGTAGCCCTCTTCCATTCGGAGGGGCAAAAAAAGTGCCGGCTCATTTCCGTAGGCACGCAGAATTTCGGACAAAAGGGCGAGAGAGGTTACGCCGTCGACATCGTAATCGCCGAATAGGACTACGCGTTGACGGTGATCGATCGCATGGAAAATCCGCTCAACTGCATCATGCATTCCACCGATCAAGAAGGGGTCGGCCAGAGCAGCGAGCCGCGGATTTAGAAACGCCCGAACATCGTCGGCGCATTCAAAGCCCCGGTGCTGGAGAAGGCGCGCGATGCAGTCGGAGCTGCAGAGGTCCGACCACGGGATTCCATTGTTGGCCGGCGCGGCATGAGGCGCCAAAATCCACCGAGGTTGCACCGATTATTTTATGCGCAGGTGAACCGCTGACAACTAGCGGGAATTTTTGGTCTTTTGTATTCTTCCGTCTGGGTAGCGCGAGCATTCTGCCGGAAGCCGTCACGCCGGTTGTTGTTGGGAGGCTGGCTGGCAGAATGCCAGCCAATGCGAGCAGAATGCTCGCGCTACCCCGAGACAGACAAAATGAGCATCATTTCATTTTGCGGACGAGCCTTTGCGCATCGAAAGGCGCGTGCACTTTCGCGTCGTTGTCAAAGTAAACGAATAAATCGCGCGGTTCCGATTTTGTTTTGGCAGTGACGAGCTTCGCATCCGTCGGTTGCTGTCCTTTGCGCCACAGCTTCAATCGCGCCGCCCACCAATCGAGCGCGCGGCCGCTGTAGCCGCTGGTATAGAGTTGGGTATCGCCATGAAGACGGCAGTAAACGAAATCCGCGGTCAGATCTTCCGCGTATGGCCATTTTCCGGCCGTATCGGCAAAAACGAAGGCAATATTGAACTCCCGCAGTAGCTCGAAAAAATCAGGGACCAGAAAACTTGCGTGCCGAATTTCGACGCAATAACGCAGCGCCCGATCGCGCCTTGTTTTCAACCAGGCGCGTCCTTTTAACTTCGAATCGTGCCGTTTTCCCAGCGCCGATGCTTCTTTCGTTGTCTTCGGCAGCAATTGAAAAAACTCCAGGAAGCGTTTTTCGTTCCAACCAAAGTTTGGTGGAAATTGCCAGAGAATCGGGCCCAGTTTTTCCTCGAGCGCGAGAATGCCGGAAGCAAAGAAATTTGCCAGCGGCACTTCAACCTCCCACAATTTTTTCATATGGGTGATGAAACGCCCGCCTTTGACACTAAAGAGAAAATTTTCCGGCGTTTCCCCGTACCAGCGCCGATAGCTGGTCGGTCGTTGCAGCGAATAGAAGGATCCGTTGATCTCAATGGAATTGAATGCGCGTGAGGCGGATTCCAGTTCGCGACGATGGGGCAATCCTTTTGGATAAAAGACGCCGCGCCAGCCGGCATAATTCCAACCGGAAATGCCAATGCGAACCTCGCCTTTCACACCAGATTCAACCGCAATTCTGGAGCGACATCGATTTTGTTTCGAAGACAATGATGATGAAATTCGCGCAAACCCGCTTTCTCGCGCTCACCGAAATCGAAGAAAAGGTAATCCTGATAATATTTTCGGCAGAACTCCGGCGAAACTTCCGATTGTGTCGAGACGAGGTCATCCATTTTTTCCAAGTTGTGATCGCGGAGCCGCCGCAGGTCGTCGGCAATTTCTTTCGCGTTGTTGGTTTCTGGTCGAATCAGCCAAAGCGCGAAAACGAATGGAAGATTGACTACCTTTTTCCATTCTTCGCCCAAATCCCAAAGGCGGTAGTCGGAATGCTCTTGCCGAAATCTAATTGCCTGATCACCGATGAGCAGACGGAACACGGGCCGTTGGCCTGTGCGCCCAGCGGACATGCTGTCCGCTGTCTGAGTTTCAACGGATCCGCGCCCTGCTGCTGATTCAGCGGAGTGCAACTCCCCTAGGCGCACAGACTCCAAGTCTGTGTTCCGCAGTTTTTCAGCGAGCGAAAGAACGAACGCGCCCGTGCGCAAATGCGCTTTTTCCGGGTTGCGCGCGATGTAGTCCCGGCATTTTACGAGCGCAGTCCAATCGCGCACGATTCGATCGAAACTTTCTTCCATCCAAACGCTTCCGCTGCGTGCGAGAGTCTTATTAATTTGTCGGGCGCTGTAACTTTTCCACGAGCGCAAAATGTCTTTGAGGGAGTGACCCGGCAACGGCTGAACAAGCGCGTGCACGTGGTTCGGCATGACGACGAATGCATCGAGATAGTAGCGCTGTGAATCGAAATGGCGCAGCGCTTCGGCAACGATCATCGCGGTCTTTGGCTCTCGCAGAAGACAGCTACCATGTCCTTGATCGAGCCAATCTTCCCGGACTTGGAGGAATCGCCTTCGATATTCCTTTTTTCCCTCATCATCCAGAGGTTCTGGATGGAAACGGCGCCAGTTCTGTAATTCGTCCCGCCATTCACTAGCTAACGATGTTGGAACCGCATCAGCGAGACGAAAAGTGACGAAATAGGTTGCGCCCGATTGTTCCCAATGAGGAAGGTTGCGACGGCTGCGCTGCAGTTCGCCGTGTTCATCGAAAGCACGGAACACGGGTCTTTGGCCTGTGCGCCCAGCGGACATTTTGTCCGCTGTCCCGGTTTCAGTGGAGCCCTCCACTGCTACCGATTCAGCGGAGTGCAACTCCGCTGGGCGCACAGACTCCAAGTCTGTGTTCCGTACCAGACGCGGGTGCAAGCCGCGCTGACTGAGGAGGCACCGCAGTAGTGCGACGGACGTTTCTGAGGCAGGGTCAATCTCAATTTCCTCCGCGCAGGAGAAATCTTCATTGTGCGCGACGATGACACTGTAGACCGCGCCATGAGCGGAAATTGAAGCGCCATCGACGATCCGATAAATCGGTCGCCGCAAATATTCCAAGCTGGAAACCAGCGCGACATCGAGCTTTCCACGCTCGAGTTTCCGACAAAGGGCGGCTGGATGATCAAAATCAACCGCTCCGGACCAGCCATGAATCAGCGGGCGAGCATTAAGATATTTGACGCAGCCTATGCGCAACATTTGTCGCGGGCGAGAGGCGACCGCGCCCTAACTAGACGCAGGCGAGTTCCGCCTCCGCCGACCGGACACCGGTTGCTGATCCATTCTTGGACGAAACGACATGCCGATAATGACTATCGCGCTGGACCGGTTTGCGGCCGGCTTCACGAATGGCGTGCTCAAGCGCAGCCACAGTTTGCTGCTGAGGGGTCGTCGCGCCGGCCATGTGGAAAATTTTTTCTTCCAGAATTGTGCCGTGCAAATCGTCGACTCCATAACTGAGTGAGACCTGCGCCAGTGGCAAGCCGATGCTCACCCAATAGGCGGTGATATGGTCGATGTTATCGAGATAGATACGGCTGACGGCGAGATTGCGAAGTTGTTCGATGGCCGTGGCGGGTTTGATGTGGGCCAGGATCGTCGTTTGTGGCTCAAAGGCAAAAGGAACAAAACCGGTAAAACCGCCCGTCTCATCCTGAAGCCGGCGCAACCGACTCAAATGATCGACCCGATGCGCGAGGGTCTCGATGTGACCGTACAGCATCGTGCAGGTGCTGCGGCCACCCATTTCATGCCAGGTGCGATGAACATCGAGCCATTCCTCAGCGGTTTCTTTTCCGCGACAAATCGTATCGCGTACGACGGGATCGAAAATTTCCGCGCCGCCGCCGGTAATCGAACCAAGGCCATGCTCGCGCAAAAGCTCCAGCATCTCTCGAATCGAGAGCCGAAAGATGCGCTGCGCGAGGTGACGCACCTCAATCGCGGTGAAAGCCTTGATATGTAAGTCTGGATCGAGAGCGCGTAACTCATCTAGCAAGTCGAAATACCATTCTTTTTTCAGCGTCGGATGCAGACCGCCGACCATATGGACTTCGGTGATCCCAAGCGGAATAGCTTCTTTGACAACGCGAACGATTTCCTCAATCGCATATTCGAAAGCGTGGGGATCGCGTTTCTTGGCAGCAAACGCGCAGAACTGGCATGAAAGGATGCAAATGTTGGAGTAATTGATGTAACGATTGTGGATGTAGCTGGCGTAATTGCCGTTCTTTCGTTCGCGCACGACATTCGCCATCATGCCCAGCGCGTTGAGTTCGCTCGATTCATACAAAGCCAGCGCATCGGCATCGCTGATGCGTTCCTGGGCTTCGATTTTCTCTGCAATGGGCCGAAGCGCTTCGGGAATTAGACGGTGATTCATTCGCAAATTGATAGACGTAAAGAGTCGCTAAATGATGCATGGTTCGAGAAATTGATGCAACCAAAACGACCAACGGCATGGTGTGACCCCAAAGCCGATGCCGAATTTAGCGAATAAGGGCGGGCGCGTGTCCGTCGTCCTTTCTCATGTCGGAGCAACGCACGGAGGGCATTGACGACGCTGCCCTAATGGCGGAAGTCGCGCGGGGCGATACGGTCGCGTTCGAACGCCTGGTCGAGCGGCACCAGGCGCTAGTCATTGGCACGGTGGGGCGAATGCTGGGCAATAATTCGGAAGTGGAAGACGTGGCTCAGCAAGTCTTCATCCGGGTCTGGAAGGGCGCTCCGCGCTACCGGCCAACGGCGAAATTCACCACCTGGCTGCTAACGATCACACGCAATCTCGTTTTCAATGAAGCCCGGCGCCGGAAACGCCATCCTGGCGATACCCTCGATGTTCACGAAGGCAAAGAGGCGCTGGCCTTGACCGACCCGGCGCGACATGTGCCGGATGAAGAACTGCTCCAAGCCGAGCTACAGCTGGCGGTCGAAAGGGCAATTCGCGCCTTGCCTGAGAAGCAGCGAATGGCAGTCGTCCTCCGGCGCTACGAAAGCAAGAGCTACGAGGAAATTGGGGAGGTGCTCGGCCTTACGGTGGCGGCGGTGAAAAGCCTGTTATTTCGCGCGCGCACCGAACTGCGGTCCGCGCTCAATCGCTACCTCGAAAAATAGGCAGCGCTTTCCACGCCGTTCGCCGAACAGGAACACGGGCCTCCGGCCTGTGCGCCCAGCGGGTTTGCAACCCGCTGCATCACGCAATTTGCACAGTCCCTTCCCCAAAGCAGCGGAGTGCAACTCCGCTGGGCGCACAGACTGCCAGTCTGTGTTCCTTGGCGCAGAGGCGACCAGTCCGTGTCCCTGGAAAGGGAAAGGGCGAACGCCGCGAAGCGTCCGCCCCCTCTCAACCCCACATTCTACTGAAACTCTAGAAATCGCGATCCTTGGCTGAACTCTTGAATTGTACGTCCTGTTCGCCCGTTGCCGGCGGCGGCGGGGTTCCTGGTTTCGGATAATCCGCAACCACTTGTCGGTGACCGGTCGGAACGAGCCGGACAGCGCCTTTGGCGTTGTTGCGCCAGCCATTGATGTCGGCGTATTCCTCTCCGATATGGTGTAATCCACTGACCTGGTCCTCGAGGCCGGTGCCATACTTCGAGTTGATAATGGTCGGAGTGACAAAGACCAGTAGGTTGCGCTTGGTGCGGCTGTTCAGGCGTTCCTGAAAGAGGTAGCCCAGAAGTGGAACGTCGCCGAGCAGCGGCACTTTGTTACGTGCCTTGGCCACTTCGTCCTGGAGCAAACCGCCGATCGCCAGTGTATCGCCGCTTTGGATCAAAACATTGGACTCCAACGTGCGGGTATCAATGATCGGGCTGCTTACCGTTGCGCCGGCAAATACGAAGGTGGAATCCCCAACCTTGTTACTGATCTCGGGTTTCACCTTCATGGTGACAAAGTTATCCTTGTTGATGCTCGGAGTGACAATGAGTGTGTTGCCAAACTTCTTGTCCTGGAATCCACCGAAGACTGCGGTGGCAGTCTGTTCATTGAAGTTTAATTGTGGAACAGGCTGAGCCCGGTTGATCTCGATCTTCGCCTGCAAATTATCGGCGGTCACGACTCGCGGGTTAGCGAGGAATTCCGCATCCGCATCCTCGTTGAGGAAGCGCAAGGTCGCGGACATTTGTGGCACGCTCAGGATGGCGAATTGGCCGAGAGCCAGGTGGCTGAAATTGCCCAAGATATTGTTGTTAGCAGGGTTACCCAGAGCAAGATCGCTTAACGGAACCTTACCGCCCGTGCTCGTGCTCGAGCCGCTGGTAGTGGAGGGCGCACCGTACGAAAACGTCTGTGCGCTGGTGGAGCTGCCGACGACGCCAGCCCAGTTAATGCCATAGCTTTGTCTCGGGTTCGCGGTCACTTCTACCAACCGCGCCTCAATCATCACCTGCTTGGTCGGCTTATCGATTGTCACCAGCAATTTGCGCACAGAGTCGATGTTGCTGCGGGTCTCGCGGAAGAAAATGGTGTTGGTGCGCTCGTCGAACTGAGGCGCCTCTTTGCTTGAAAGCTGTGACGCTAACAGCGGCGCGACATCTTTTGCACGCGAGTAACTGAACTGATAGTTGTCGCTTTCGGTCGGCTCGGCGGTTTTTTCGGCTGGCGTCTTAAT
>QHRJ01000125.1 GCA_003220075.1 Verrucomicrobiota bacterium | reverse complement strand
CGATCAAACACCACGTTCTCCACTTTTTTAGCCAGCAACTTCTCCGCGATCGCCTTGCCGACACGTTCTGCCGACTCGCGATTCGCGGCCGCTTTTTTCCCGGCTAAATCTTTCTGCAAAGTCGAAACCGCGGCCAGCGTTTTGCCGGCATCGTCATCAATCACCTGCGCGTAAACATGACGTGCGGAAAAATGGACAGCGAGACGCGGCCTTTCTGCTGTTCCACTCACTTTTTTCCGGATGCGCTGGTGAATACGCTGGCGCGTGGCCTTTCGATTCGTCGCCATTTTACTGCACCGTCTTGCCTTCCTTGCGCCGAATCTGCTCGCCCGCATAGCGCACGCCTTTTCCCTTGTACGGCTCGGGCGGATAATATCTGCGAATATCAGCGGCGACCTGACCGACCAGTTTCTTATCGATCCCACTAATCGTTAGCTTGGTATTCTCCGTCACCACGATTTTAATGTCTTTCGGGATCGGAAATAAAATCGGGTGCGAAAATCCGAGCGAAAGATTCAGCTTCTGGCCTTGCACCGCGGCTTTGAATCCCACCCCTTCGATTTCCAAATCCTTGCTAAAACCTTCGCTTACTCCTTGCACCATGTTCCTGAGAAGCGCGCGCGAAAGCCCATGCAATGCCTTCACGCTTCGCGTTTCTGCTGCCCGCGCGAGCGAGACGTGATTGTTCTCGACTTTGGCCGAGATATCGTGCGGCAATTTCCAATTCAGTTTGCCTTTCGGTCCTTCCACCGCCACCGCCCCATCGTTGCCGACGTTCACCTTCACTTTGTCAGGCAGCGCAATTGATTTGTTTCCGATTCGCGACATAAAAATTTACCAGACGTAGGCCAGTAACTCCCCGCCGACGTTTTGCTTTTTTGCTTCGCGTCCGGACAAGACACCACGCGGTGTGGAGAGGATTGCAACGCCCATTCCGCCGAGGACGCGCGGAATTTCCTGCGATCCCACATAACGCCGCAGGCCGGGTCGGCTCACGCGTTTCAACCCCGTGATCGCGCACGATCTATTGACCAGCTTGTTAGTAATTTTGATCCGCGGATGCGCTGCGCTCCGGTCCAATTCGTAATCGGTGATGTACCCTTCATCTTTCAAAATTCGCGCGATCTCCGCTTTGATTTTCGAGTACGGCACAAATAATTCCGGCTTCTGCGCTCCATTGCGCACCCGCGCCAGCAAATCTGCAATCGGATCGGTTACGGTACTCATTTAACAATTACGCTGCTTGAGCTTGTCCAGCCGGTCCGCCTTCGGACGGACTCGCCGTGGCGAGCTTTTTCGCGCGGTCGCTGAACGGCATCCCCATTTCGCTGAGCAGCGATTTGGCTTCCGCGTTCGTGCGTGCGGTAGTCACGATAGTAACATCAAATCCGATGTTGCGCTTGATTTTATCGAGCTCGACCTCGGGAAAAATCGACTGGTCGGAAACGCCCAAAGTGTAGTTGCCGTGACCATCAAATCCGCGCGGCGAAACTCCACGAAAATCACGAATGCGGGGCAGCGCTGCTTTGATCAGGCGCTCGAGAAACTCGTACATGCGTTCACCCCGCAATGTCACCTTCGCGCCGATGGCCTGGTCCTTCCGCAACTTGAAATTGGAAATGCTTTTCTTGGCTCGAGTCTCCGCCGCGCGCTGACCGGTGATCAAGGCCAACTCGGTCTTCGCATCGTCGAGCGCCTGCTTCACGTCCGCCTGCGACCCCACCGAGGTGTTGATCACTACTTTCTCCACTTTCGGGATCTGATGCACGTTTTTGTATCCGTGCTGCTGTTGCAGAGCCGGCATCACCCGTTCTTTGTAATCTTTGTAAAATTCGTTTTCCATCTGCCACTTCCGTCATTCCCAGCGGAGTTGAGGAATCCCGTTGCGGAACCTTCTCGGTAACTTCGCGGGACCCCTCGACTAGCGCTCAGGATGACTAGCTCTTTGCCTTTTCTTTTTTCGACTTCGTTTCCTTCTTCTTGTCTTTCCTCTCCTCTTTTTCAATTAGACGCACATTCGAAATGTGGATCGGCCCTTCGCGCTCCGCGATCTTGCCGCTCGGATTATCCTGCGACTTCCGCAGGTGCTTCTTAATAATCCGCACGCCTTCGATCAGCACCCGCTGCTTCTTCGGCAACACCTGCAGAATTTTTCCGCTGGAACCACGGAAATTTCCAGAGACCACTTCGACGTTGTCGCCTTTTTTTACGTGAAACTTGATCCGGTTCATACGGCGAAAATGACGAATGACGAATAACGAAGCTCGAAGGACTGACAAATGATCAAATGACGAAATTCCGCCGCCAATCTTTTTCGGGCTTCGTGCTTCGTCATTCCTTCGTCCTTCGTCATTCGTGCTTCGTCATCCATCACAATACCTCCGGCGCCAGCGAGACGATCTTCATGAAATTTTTCTCTCTTAGCTCACGCGCTACCGGCCCGAAAATACGAGTCCCGCGCGGATTCAAATCCTTGTCAATGATGACAATCGCGTTGTTATCGAAGCGCAGGAGCGATCCATCATCGCGTTTTACCGGCTGTTTCGTGCGGACAATAACAGCGCGTACGACCTCGCCTTTTTTCACGGTGCCGGTCGCGCTCGCTTCTTTTACGTTCGCTGTGATCACGTCCCCGATCCGCGCATAAAGCGTGGCTTTCCCGATCACGCCGATCATCGTCGCCATGCGCGCGCCAGTGTTATCAGCCACATCGAGTCTGGAACGAATCTGCACCATAAATTATTTCCCGACGATTTCGACTAAACGCCACCGTTTCAATTTGCTCAGTGGCCGCGTTTCCATGATGCGAACGGTGTCGCCGTTCTTCGCTTTGTTCTCTTCGTCGTGCGCGTAAAATTTCTTTTGTTGCTTTACGATCTTGCCGAATTTCGGGTGGGGCACGCGCGTGACGGTGCGGACGACGATCGTCTTATTCATTCGGCTCGAAATCACCTCGCCCACCCGCGTCTTGCGCGAACCGCGCTGAGATTGTGGCGCGGCCGCAGCAGATGATTGGGCGGTTGTCGGTAGCGGTGGTGGGACCGGGGTTGATGGTTGTTCAGCCATAAAATTATTTTGTCTCCTTCGCCCGTTTGGAAAGCACAGTCTCGATCCGGGCCACTTCGCGCCGGAGCAAACGCAGCCGACTCGGCTGCTCGAGCTGCCCGCTCTGCTGCTGCAACCGCAGATGCAAACTCTCCTGTCGCAGATCCCGCTTCTTCGTCAGAAGCTCGTCCGTGCTCATCTCAATAATTTCTTTGATCTTCATACTAATAAACCTTCGTCATCCCGAGCGAAGTCGAGGGATCCCGTTCCGTTACCTTCGAGCTTTCACCCCGGGATCCTTCGACTGCGTTCCGCATTACTTCACTTCGCTCAGAATGACAGGAACTGTTCATTTCTTCATCAAACCGCCACATGGTGACGACTCAAAAACTTCGTCCGCACCGGCAGTTTATCCGCCGCTAATCGCAATGATTCGCGCGCGACCGATTCCGGGACGCCATCGAGCTCAAACAAAATGTTGCCGGGGCGCACCGTTGCCACCCAAAACTCCGGCTGCCCTTTGCCTTTACCCATTCGAGTTTCCGGCGGACGTGACGTTACTGATTTGTCCGGAAAAATCCGGATCCACAATTTGCCTTTGCGTTTCATGTTGCGGGTCAACGCCACCCGAGCCGCTTCGATCTGCGTGTTAGTGATCCAGGCGCGCTCGAGCGTTTGCAATCCGAACTCTCCAAAATCGATTCGCAAATTCCGCGAAGCTGTTCCCTTGCGGCTTCCCCGCTGGGACTTGCGATACTTCACGCGTTTGGGCATCAGCGGCATAGTTTTTTTCCTTAGACTTGAGTCGGTTGCGCCTCCGGGGGCGGTGGCGGCGGAGATGCTTGCGCCGGTGTTTCGGCAGGCGCCTCTTCCTTCTTACAAATCCAACATTTCACCCCGATTTTCCCGTAGACCGTGTTGGCCTCGGCGAAGCCGTAGTCGATTCCCGTGCGCAAGGTATGCAATGGCACTTTGCCTTCGCGATACCATTCCGAGCGCGAAATCTCAGCGCCGTTCAATCGGCCCGAGCTTCGTAAACGAATTCCCAGCGCACCAAAATCCATCGCTACCTGGACCGCTTTTTTCATCGCCCGCCGATAGGCGATGCGGCGTTCGATTTGCAAGGCCACATTTTCCGCGACCAACTGCGCGTCCAGCTCCGGCGTTTTGATCTCTTGAATATCGATCTTGATCTGTTTGCCCTGCGCCATCTTCGAAATTTCCTCAGTCATCTTTTCGATTTCAGCGCCCTTGCGTCCGATAACAATGCCGGGACGCGCTGTGAAAATCGTTACGCGAATCGAATTCCACGCCCGTTCGATCACAATTTTCGAAACCGCGGCGAACAGAAGCTTCTTCTTCACGTAATCGCGAATCTCGATGTCGCTGTGCAAAAACTCCGGCATCTCCTGCGGAGATGCGTACCAGCGCGACCGCCAATCGCGGTTCACACCCAATCGAAATCCAATCGGATTAACTTTTTGTCCCATAAATTTATTTCACCCACGCAACTCCGTCATCCCGAGCAAAAATGCCAGTCCGTCTCGGACCGAGGGATCCCGCCGCGAAACCTTTAAGGTAACTTCCTCGGGATGGACGGCCTGGCCTCGCCGACCGCGTCGGCTGCGTTGCAGCTTCGACTCCGCTTCGCTTCGCTCAGAATGAACGTACATGATTATTTCTTCGCTTTCTTCTTTCCGTGTTTCGCGGGCTTCTCCGTCTTTTCGTGAGCGGATCCATCTTGCGCTTTCGGCTCGCCTGCTTTCTTCCTCGCCGCTTTTTGCGCGGCCTTTCGCGTCTCGCGCGTTTCAATCTTGATTTCGTCCGTCAGCACAATCCGAATGTGGCTGCTCCGTTTCAAAATCCGGCTGCCGCTTCCGCGTGCTCGCGCCATCATCCGCTTCATCGTTGGCCCTTCGCCGACGATTGCTTCCTTCACGACCAAACCGTCCACTTTCAAATTTGCGTTGTTCTCAGCGTTTGCCACCGCGCTCTTCAATGTTTTGTTGATCAGCGCCGCCGCTTTTTTGGGGCTGTACGCGACGACATCGAGCGCTGCCGAAACCGGCAGACCCTGGATCTCGCGCGTGATTTCGCGCGCCTTGAACGGCGAAATCTTCGCGTATTTATATGTCGCTCTAACTTCCATTGCTTCGCAGACGTTATTGTTAAAAGAGTTACATCGTTGGAACGGAATCCCTTTTTAACCTTGTAACTTTTTTAACCTTTCTAACCTTTCCTCATCTCGAACTCACATCCGGCCGGGCATCGACTTCGAGCCGATCCCCAACCTTAATTTTTTCCTTTCCAGATTCCTGAATGACCGCACCGCAAATCCGCTCCCGGACATCCACCACCCTCAACCTCGCAACCACATCCTCTCCGCGTTTCACTCGCAGCGGCATTCCGATTTTCACACCTTCGCGGGCGCCAAAATTACCGACCACAAACGACCACTCTTCCTTCACACTGATGACGCTGCCATCGAGAAGCGATCCATTCTGCGGCTGCGCTTTGGTTGATTTCTCCACTAACGCGTTCATTCCGCGCAATTGCGCTTCCACATCCATTCGCGCCTGCGCATCGCCGCCTTCCGTGGTTTTCAAATAACGCAGCATCGTTTCCGACAACTGCATCATTTGATCGCGATACTGATCGCGCTCTTTCTGCGCCAGCTGCAAATCGCTCACCGCCGTCAGCAAGCGTTGCTCCAGTTTCCCGCGGTCCTTGCTCGCCGAAGCCAGCCCGAGCGCCTCCATCCGCAATTGCAGATCAGCGAATTTCCGCCGAAACAATTCCGCTTCGGCATTGGATTCTGCCAGACTGGTGGTCAGCATTTTCACCGTTTCCTGGCTCAACGACAATTGCCGTCGCAATTCTTCTTTCTGCGCCAGCAACGCCGCCGCCGTTACGCTTTCATTTTTGGAATCTGACAAAGAACTATTTTCCTCTGCCGCCAGCCCTCGAGCCAGCGTTATGCAGCCTGCTAAAATCGTCACCGCTGATTTCAGATTTAAGATTTCAGATTTGAAAACGTGGCGGCTTCGCCGCGACCAATTCAATCTGCAATCCCGAATCTTCAATCTGCAATTCCCATTACTTCGTCACTTTCGCCGTGTGCGAACCGTGTTTCTTAAACACTCGCGTAGGCGAAAATTCGCCGAGCTTGTGACCAACCATGTTTTCGGTCACGAAAACAGATTGAAAAATCTTTCCGTTGTGAACCAGAAACGTGTGGCCGACAAAATCCGGCGTCACCATCGAGCGTCGCGACCAGGTCTTGATCGGTTTCTTTGCGCCCGAGTTGTTCATCTTATCGATCTTCTCCAGAAGATACGATTCGACGAAGGGTCCTTTCTTCAATGATCTAGCCATAAATGTCAAACGTCATCCCGAGCGACAGTCGAGGGATCCCGTCAAGTTACCTTTAAGCTTTCGCCACGAGATCCCTCGACTTCGCTCGGGATGACAAGGTTATACCTTCTTCTTTCCCCGTCTCCTTTCCAAAATGAATCGATCGCTCGGTTTGTGTTTCGTCCGCGTCTTAAATCCTTTCGCCAGCTGTCCCCACGGGCTCACCGGATGATGCCGTCCGCCGCCGCCTTTGGACTTACCCTGGCCGCCGCCCATCGGATGATCGATCGGGTTCATCGACATGCCGCGCACATGCGGGCGCCGTCCTTGCCAGCGCGTCCTGCCTGCCTTCCCGCTCGATACATTCATGTGATCGACATTGCCGACCTGACCAATCGTCGCGTAACAGGTCTCGTGAATGCGCCGGATTTCGCCCGATGGCATTTTCACCAAACCGTAACCGCCTTCGCGGTTGTTCAAAGTCGCCTGTTGACCGGCGCTACGCGCAATCTGGCCACCGCGTCCGGGTGTCAGCTCGATGTTATGAATGTTGGTGCCGAGCGGAATGGCTAACAAGGGAAGCGCATTTCCCAAATCTGGTGCCGCCTCATTGCCGGACATCACCCGCGCGCCAACGCGTAGGCCCTCCGGTGCCAGGATATAACTAAGTTCGCCATCGCTGTACTTGATAAGAGCGATCCGAGCCGAGCGGTTGGGATCGTATTCGATTCCCAGGACTTCCGCTTCCACTCCGCGTTTGCGCCGTTTGAAATCGACCTTGCGGTAATGCTGTTTGTGCCCGCCACCGATGTGGCGGGAAGTCAGCCGGCCAAAATGATTGCGACCGCCGGTCTTCTTCTTCGGCTCCAACAAACGCTTGGCCGGTCTCGCTTGCGTAACTTCGTCGAAAGCAGGTAGCGACTTGAATCGCAGGGTCGGGGTAAGTGGGCGAAAAGATTTTAGGGCCATAAACTATTTGGTCATTCCGAGCGAGGCCGATCCCGTCGCGGTGCTTTAAAGGTAATGCCACGGGATCCTTCGACTTCGCTCAGGATGACAGAGTTTGTCGTCATACGAGATCGATCTTTTCCCCTTCCGCCAGCGTTACGATCGCTTTCTTCCAATGCGGTTTGCGACCGAAGTCGGCGCGGCGCTCGCGTTTCTTTTTGCCGGCATAATTGCAGGTGTTAACGTCCACCACTTTCTTTTGAAAAAGCCTCTCGATTGCCTGCTTGATCTGAATCTTGTTAGCTCGCGGCCGGACACGAAAGACATACTTGTTCTGCTTCTCGCTGAGAAGCGATGATTTTTCCGTCAGCGACGCCGTTTCAATAATGTCGAATGGCTCGTTCATTCTTGTCGCGCTGTAGCTTTGCCGGAGGCGGAGGTCCTTTCGGCTAACTTCGCCAGTGCACCATCCGTTACTAAAATTTTCTCAAAGGTGAGCAATTGTTCCGTGTTCACATCGCTCGCCGTCGCCAGCTTCACCGGCTTAACATTGCGCGCCGATCTGTAGGTGTTCTCATCAAATTGATCCGACACGATCAGGATGCGGCGCGCATCGGTCTGTTTTTTGAGCAACTGCACGAAGGCTTTGGTTTTTGCCTCCTTGACCGCGAACTCGCCAATCGTGAGCACATCACCGGCATTGATCCGTTCGCTCAGCGCCTTCTGAAACGCCAGTCGACGCACTGATTTCGAAACCTTCTTTGAATAATCCCGGGGCTTCGGTCCGAAGACGACGCCACCGCCGCGCCAGATCACCGATGATTTGTAGCCCGCGCGCGCGCGTCCGGTGCCTTTTTGCCGCCACGGTTTGGCCCCAGACAAATTCACGTCCGCTTTCGTTTTGGCGTTAGCAGTACCGGATCGCCGCGCCGCGCGCATCGCCACCACGACGTCATGCACCGCTTGCGTCCCGCGTCCGCCATCTACCAGCGCGATTTTCGCCTCTTTCGCCGCCGCTTTGGTCAAAACTTTCGCGCTCATGATTTTTGGGCAGGCTTTTTAATTGCGGGCCGCACCACCACCAACGATCCGTTTGATCCCCCCGAGATGCCCAGGCATGCCCATGTTTTTCCAGATCCGGCCAGGAGTAGAACGATTGCCGATGGCACCGTTCCGCCGGTGTGTCTTGGAACCGTGCGCGGCACCTTGCCCATGCATGTTGTGTTTCTTCATCACTCCCTGAAACCCTTTGCCTTTGGAGCGGCCAATCACATCCACGAAATCGCCCGCCTGAAATTGTGTCACGTTCAAGTTCACTTCGCCCTCGGGTAGATCAGCCTGCACCCGGAATTCGCGGGAAAATCTTTTCGGTTCGACCCCGGCTTTCTTGAACGCGCCGATCTCGGAATTGTTCAGCCGCGATTCCTTTTGCGCGCCAAACCCGACTTGCACGGCAGAGTAGCCATCGCGTTCCGCCGTTATCCTGCGAACTAAAACATTATCGCCCGCCGCGATCACGGTCACTGGACGCAGCCTGCCATTGGCGTCGTAGACGCTGGTCATGCCAATTTTTTGTCCAAGTAACCCGATGCTCATTTTGAAGGTCTGCGGAAATTCTCAAGCGTTTAAATCTTAATCGTAATATCCACGCCCGCAGGCAAATTTAATTTTTTCAATTCATCCACCGTTTTCGCAGTTGGCTCGATAATATCGAGCAGACGTTTGTGGGTGCGGATCTCAAATTGGTCCATCGATTTTTTGTCCACGTGGGGCGAACGATTGACGGTAAACTTTTCAATCAACGTCGGCAGCGGAATCGGTCCGGCTACCCGCGCGCCGGTACGTTTCGCGGTCTCGACAATCTCGACGGCGGATTGATCCAGCATGCGATGATCGAATGCCTTCAAACGAATGCGAATACGCTGGCCGTTCGTCATTTCGTTTCCTTTTGATCAAGGATTGCGCTCACCAGATTCTGCGGCACCTGCTCGAAATGCGACGGTTCCATCGAGTAACTTGAACGGCCTTTGGAAAGCGAGCGGATCGCAGTAGCGTAACCGAACATTTCCGCGAGCGGAACTTCCGCGTTCACGATGGTGAGATTGCCGCGCACCTCGATGCTATCGATACGCGCTCGACGGCGATTCAAGTCACCAATGATATCGCCCTGATACTCTTCCGGGGTGCTGTTTTCCACTTTCATGATCGGCTCGAGCAAAATCGGCTTGCCCTGTTTGAAACCATCTTTCAGCGCAAAGATCGCCGCCATTTTGAAAGCGAGCTCGTTGGAATCAACTTCGTGATAGCTGCCGTAAACGATATCGACTTCGACATCAATCACCGGGTAACCACCGAGCACCCCGTTGAGCACCGCTTCTTCGATGCCTTTCTTGACCGCGGGAATATATTCGCGCGGAATCACGCCGCCGACGATCTTGTTCTCGACCACCAAACCGGTACCTCGGCTAGCCGGACGCACGTCAACTTCCACGTGGCCGTATTGTCCACGACCGCCGGATTGCTTGATCAATTTCCCGACGCCGTGCGCGCCGCCTGTGATCGTTTCACGATACGCGATCTGTGGTTTGCCTGCATTCGCGTCCACTTTGAACTCACGGAACATGCGATCGCGAATGATTTCCAAATGCAGCTCGCCCATTCCAGCGATGATGGTCTGGCCGGTATCTTCGTGGGTGTAAACGCGGAAAGTGGGATCTTCCTCAGCCAGTCGTTGCAGCGCCACCCCCATTTTTTCCTGGTCCAATTTTGTCTTTGGCTCAATCGCCATTGAAATAACGGGATCAGGGAACGTCGGCGGCTCGAGCAAAATTGGATAGTCTTCGTCGCAAAGGGTGTCGCCTGTCGTGATATTTTTGATCCCGACGATCGCGGCAATGTCGCCGGAATAACAGGTCTCGATGTCTTCGCGTTTGTCCGCCTGAATTTGAATCAAACGTGAAATGCGTTCGCGCTTGTTCGTGCGCGGATTGTAAACCGTGTCGCCTTTTGAAAGCGTGCCGGAATAGACCCGGAAAAAAACTAGTTTCCCGACAAACGGATCACTCCAAAGTTTGAACGCCAGTGAACAAAATTTTCCGTTGTCGTCCGTAGGCGCTTGCATCGGTTCGTGCGTGTCGGGCTCCATGCCTTTGGCGGGCGGAATTTCGAGCGGGCTCGGCAGATAATCGACCACGGCATCAATCAGGTATTGCACGCCGATGTTCTTCAAGGCCGAGCCGCCGATCACCGGCACAAATTTGTTGGCGATAGTTTGGCGACGAATGCCCGCTTTCAACAATTCCGGCGTGACCGGCTTTTCGTGAATGACGGCCTCGGCCACTTCGTCGTCGAGGTTTGAAACCTGTTCGAGCAGAATGGCGTAAGCCTTGTTTACCGCATCGACATATTCCTCGGGCACGTCCGTCACCTCATATGTCGATCCCAGCTGGTCGCTGTCCGAATAAATGATTGCCTTCTTATTAATGACGTCGAGCTGTCCTTTGAGCTGATCTTCCCTGCCGAGCGGGAGCAAGACCGGCCAGGCGTTGGCGCCCAATTTTTTGTGGATGCTCTGCACCGACATTTCAAAATCGGCCCCGACCCGATCCATCTTATTGATGAAGGCCAGCCGCGGCACATTGTACTTTGTCGCCTGCCGCCAGACGGTTTCGGATTGCGGTTGTACACCCGCGACACCATCAAAAACTGCGATCGCGCCGTCGAGCACGCGAAGAGAACGTTCCACTTCCGCGGTGAAATCAACGTGACCCGGCGTGTCGATGATATTAATGCGTTGCTTGATTCCTTCGAAAGCTTTGTAAACGCCTTCTTCCTTGCGTTGCGCCCAACTACAAGTTGTCGCCGCTGAAGTAATTGTGATCCCGCGCTCGCGCTCCTGCTCCATCCAGTCGGTCACAGTCGTCCCTTCGTGCACCTCGCCCATCTTATGGATCATGCCGGTGTAAAATAGGACACGCTCGGTGATCGTGGTCTTGCCCGCGTCGATGTGGGCGGCGATGCCGATGTTGCGTGTTCGCTCGAGCGGGAATTTACGCTCCGGCGAATTGGGGTTCGCCGAAGCTGGCTTTTTTTCCATCGTCGCCGTCGCCATAGAATTACCAGCGGAAATGCGCAAAAGCGCGGTTCGCTTGCGCCATTTTGTGGGTGTCTTCGCGTTTCTTGATCGCGTTGCCCTGACCGGCCGCGGCGTCCTTGATTTCTTGGGCGAGGGAATGGGCCATCGGCTGGCCCCGGCGATTATCTGCGTATTGCACGATCCAACGCATGGCGAGCGAGATTTGCCGCGCCGGCGCAACTTCCATCGGGACTTGATAGGTCGCGCCCCCAACGCGCCGTGATTTCACTTCCAGGCGAGGTCGCACATTCTCCAGCGCCTTGTTTAAAATTTCGAGCGGATCGACCGAGTCGGAGCCTTCGCGCGATTTATCGATCGCAGTGTAAACAATCCGTTCCGCCAGCGATTTTTTGCCGCGCTTCATCACCGTGGAAATCAAACGCGCCACCGCCGGACTGCCGTAGCGCGAGTCTACCTTCTCTTCCTTTTTGTAAACTTTGCGCCGGCGCGACATGATTACTTCTTCGCCTCCGCTTTTTTCGGCGCACTCGGCTTGGCTTCACCGCCGCCGCCCGCCTTGGGACGTTTCGCGCCGTATTTGGAACGGCTCCGGCGCCGTCCATCAACCCCGAGGGAATCGAGCGTCCCGCGGACGATATGATAGCGCACACCCGGCAAGTCTTTCACTCGGCCGCCGCGCACCAGCACGATCGAGTGTTCCTGTAAATTGTGGCCCTCGCCCGGAATGTAAGCGATCACTTCCTGGCCGTTTGTCAGCCGCACTTTCGCCACTTTGCGCAGGGCAGAATTCGGCTTCTTCGGCGTCCGCGTCATTACCTGAACGCAGACCCCGCGCCGCTGCGGACAATCGGTCAA
>QHRJ01000124.1 GCA_003220075.1 Verrucomicrobiota bacterium | reverse complement strand
TGCGTCGGCGTTCCGAAGACGATCGACAACGATCTCGAAGCCACGGCTATGACCTTCGGTTTCGATTCCGCGGTAGCAGCGGTGATGGACGCGCTCGATCGTCTGCATACCACAGCCACGAGCCACAAGCGCGCAATTGTGGTGGAAGTGATGGGCCGGCACGCCGGCTGGATCGCATTGCATGGTGGGATCGCAGGTGGTGCTGATGTCATCCTGATTCCGGAAATTCCATTCGATTTCGACCGAGTGGCCGATGCCATTCGCGCGCGCGAAGCGGCTGGCGATCTGAGTTCACTCGTCGTCGTCGCCGAAGGCGCGCGGCCGAAAGATGGACAGCAGGTCAAACGCGAAACGAAAGAGGGCGAGTTCCGTTTGGGTGGAATCGGCGACATTGTAGCGCGAGAAATTGCAGCACGGACCGGGAAGGAAACGCGCACGTGCGTCCTTGGTCATTTGCAACGCGGTGGCGCGCCGACCACGCTCGATCGCATTCTCGGTACCCGGTTCGGGGTAAAGGCAGTGCAGTTAATTAACGAAGGCCACTTCGGATCCATGGTCAGCTATCAAAACTATCAGGTCCGCCACGTTCCCATCGCCGATGCGGTCAATCGCTTGCGGCTGGTGCCACCAAATGGCGAGATGGTTCAGACCGCGCGCGACGTCGAGATTTCCTTCGGCGACTGAACGCTCAAGAATCGCTAACGAATCGTGTGCTGTTTGCAGCGGACGACGCTTGCCCTCACCTGGCGCTGGCGCGCCTTCCTCTCCCTGGGGAGAAGATTGAGGTCAGGGGGAGCTATGATCCTGACTCGCGCAATCTTTGATCTGGAAATCAAACATCAAACATCGACCATCCGTGAAAATTGTTCTCGCATACTCCGGCGGGCTCGACACCTCGATTATTCTCGCCTGGCTGAAACAAAACTACGACGCTGAGATTATCACCTTCTGTGCCGACATCGGTCAGGAAGAAGAGCTCGATGGTTTAAAGGACAAAGCGCTACGTACAGGCGCGGCCAAATGTATCATTGAAGATCTGCGCGAGGAATTCGCGCGGGATTTTATCTTCCCGATGTTTCAGGGCGGCGCGATTTATGAGGGACAATACTTTCTCGGCACGAGCATCGCGCGTCCGCTTATCGCTAAGCGTATGGTGGAAATTGCGCGCGCCCAATCAGCCGAGGCGATTGCACACGGCGCGACGGGGAAGGGGAACGACCAGGTTCGCTTTGAACTCACTGCCGCGGCCCTCGCGCCGAAATTAAAGGTGATCGCGCCGTGGCGTAACGAAAAATTTCGCAAACAATTTCCGGGGCGTGCCGAAATGATCGCATTTGCTAACGAGAATAAGATTCAAGTGGAGGCGAGTGTTTCGAAACCGTACTCGATGGATCGCAATCTTCTCCATATCAGTTTCGAGAGCGGGATGCTGGAAGACCCGTGGTTCGATGCCAGCGGACCTGAAGCTCGTGACATGTACAAGTTAAGTGTCTCGCCCGAGGATGCGCCCGGTGAGGCGGAATACCTCGAGCTTCATTTTGAGTCGGGTGATTGCACTTTCGTTGCGGCTGGAGGGGCGAGCTCCCCCGACCCCGCAACGGACGGCGTCGCTGGAGCTCCGCCCTCCAAAATGTCGCCACTCGTAATCATGCAAACCCTGAACAAGCTCGGCGGCAAGTATGGCATTGGTCGTGTGGACATTGTCGAAAATCGCTTTGTCGGAATGAAAGGCCGCGGCGTTTACGAAACTCCGGGCGGCGCCATTTTGCACTTTGCCCATCGGCAAATGGAACGCTGACGATGGATCGCGAAGTGATGCAATTGCGCGACAGTCTGATTCCAAAATACAGCGCGCTCATTTACAACGGCTTTTGGTTTTCGCCGGAACGGGAAGCATTACAGGTGCTGGTGACTGAATCGCAACGCGACATCACTGGTGTTGTTCGTCTCAAACTTTACAAAGGCAATATGATTGTCGCTGGGAGAAAGAGCCCGAAAAGCTTGTACGATCCCAAGATCGCGACAATGGAAGGCGAAGGCGCTGAAAAATACGATCAGAGCGACGCCACCGGTTTCATCCGGTTGAGTGCGTTGCGGCTAAAAGTTCGCGCCGCTCGGAAGTCATTGACCAAAAAGTAGATAGACGGCTTCTCAACGGGGTAGTTTTGCTCTCAGCGAATAGGGTTGGCAATTGGAACCGGCGACAGCATACCACAGGAAGCCATTTCGGTTACCCACCGCTCACTCCTGTGCTGCTCCGACTCGATCCCATGTTCGATCCCGCTCCGAAATGATCCGCGCTTTCAAAAACTCGTCGCCTCGCTTATGCCGAAAGAATGATATAGCTGTTCGCTGCGGCGAACGCCTAAGCTGAGAGGGCATGTCCGCCGAAACAAAAAAAGAGATCCAGCTCGAGATCGCCCATGTCTTGTTCATCGACATCGTTGGCTACTCGAAGCTTTCGATTAATGAACAGCACGCGGCGGTGGAGGAGCTAAACCGGATTGTTCGCGCGTCCGAACAATTTCAACGTGCCGAGGCCGTGAGCCGTTTGCTTAAAATCCCGACCGGCGACGGGATGGCGCTGGTTTTTTACACTAGTCCGGAAGCCCCCGCGCAATGTGCGGTGGAGATCAGCCGCGCGCTTAAGGAACATCCGCGCCTGCAACTTCGGATGGGAATCCACAGCGGGCCAGTCAGCGGCGTGGTCGACGTAAACGAGCGGGCTAATCTCGCGGGCGCTGGTCTTAACATGGCGCAGCGGATGATGGATTGCGGCGATGCCGGGCACATTCTTCTTTCAAAGCATGTGGCCGAGGACCTCGAGGAATACGAACAGTGGCGACCGCTCCTGCACGATCTCGGCGCCTGCGAAGTGAAACACGGCGTCCGCGTCTCGGTTGTGAATCTTTATGCGGAGCAATTTGGCAATGCGACACTGCCGCGGAAATTCGAGGCCGTCCAGAAACGCCGGATACGCGTGCGCTGGACGGTAATGACGGCAGCGTTGCTCGGGCTCGCAGCAATCGTTGCTGGCATCGCAATGTTTTCTCATTATCGCGCGCGATCGACGCTGGCCGCGCCGGAAAAAAGCATCGCGGTGCTTCCATTTGAAAATCTGAGCGACGACAAAGAGAACGCCTACTTCACCGAGGGCGTGGGCGACGAGATCCTAACCGACCTGGCAAAAATTGCCGATCTCAAAGTCATCAGTCGTACTTCGGTCATGCAATACAAGAGCGGCATCAGTCGGAATCTGCGCGAAATCGGCGAGCAACTGGGTGTGGCACATGTGTTGGAAGGCAGCGTGCAGCGGATTGCTGTGCGAGTGCGAGTGACCGCGCAGTTGATTGATGCGCGCACCGACGCGCACCTGTGGGCGGAGCACTACGATCGTCCACTTGATGACGTCTTCGCCATTCAAAGCGAAGTCGCACAGGCGATCGCCGATCAGTTGAACGCTAAGCTCTCCGCCGCCGAAAAAGCAGCTATCAATCAAGCACCCACGACCGATCTTGTGGCCTATGATCTTTATGTGCGAGCCGAAGCTCTTCGCGCTGCCACAAGTTTCAATGCGCGGCTGAAGGAGAATCTTCTCGAGGCCGCGCGTCTGCTCGATCAGGTCATCGCGCGCGACCCGACGTTCTTCCTTGCCTATTGCAGATTGGCTGAAGTCCATGACCTGATTTACTTTTTCGGAAGCGATCACACGCCGGCGCGCCTTGCACTGGCGAACACGGCTATCCAGACCGCTCTGCGTTTGCGCCCCGGCTCTGGTGAAGCGCACCTTGCCTTGGGGGAGCATCTCTATCGCGGTTACCGAGACCACGAACACGCTCTCGCCGAACTGACTCTGGCCCGCCGCGCATTGCCGAACGATCCGCAGGTTCTTGAACTCACCGGCTTCATTACTCGACGGAAAGGTAGGTGGGAGGAATCCACAAAGGACCTTACGCGTGCCCTGGAGCTGGACCCGCGCAATCTCTTCTTCCTCCAGCAGTTGTCCTTCACTTATCAATACCAGCGTCGCTACCGAGACCTCGCTGCAGTTCTGGACCGGGCGCTCAAACTGGTTCCTTCCGATCCGGACACACGCGTGGCGCGAGCATTGATCGATCTGGAAGAGCGCGCAGACCCAACATCTGTTCACGCAACCATCGAAGCCGTCGTTGCCGAGGACCCTGGGACTGCGAAAAGCATTGCCGAGAAATGGTTCTACGTCGCCCTGTGCGAACGCGACAATGTTGGGGTTTCTCGCGCGCTCGCCATTATTCCTCCTGAGGGGATTAGTGAAGGCAACATTTGGTGGCCTCGGCCGTTTTTCGAGGCTCTGGCTGCTCGCGCTCGCGGTGATGCCAGCGGCGCCCTCGCCGCATTCACCGCCGCTCGCGCCGAAGTCGAGAAGACAATGCGCGAGCAAGCCGATTACGCCCAAGGGATCACCGTGCTCGGCTTGATCGACGCCGGTCTTGGCCGCAAAGATGACGCCATCCGAGAGGGAGAGCGAGCAGTTGCATTGGTGCCCGTGTTTAAAGACGCGATCGACGGCGCCGATTTGATCTTAAATCTCGCGGTCATTTACGCTTGGTCAGGCGAGAAGGAACTCGCGTTAAAGCAACTGGCGGAGGCAGCGCAGCTGCCGAGTTCATTAAACTATGGTTGGCTTCGTTTGCACCCGGACTGGGATCAGTTACGGGGCGATCCGCGCTTCGAGAAAATCGTGGCCTCGCTCGCACCGAAAGAAGCCAAATAACTCGCTGTGCCTCCCGAACAACCATCGACGCTGCACATGCAGATCGGACACGTTTTGTTCATCGACATCATTGGTTATTCGAAATTGCTCATCACGGAGCAAAGCGAGTTGCTCCGTAAACTTACAGAAATCGTGCGCGAGACTGAGCAGTTCCGCGCCGCCGATGCGGAAGGGAAACTAGTCCGGATACCGACGGGCGATGGGATGGCTCTTGTTTTTCGCGATAATCCCGAAGCGCCCGTGCAATGCGCGCTGGAACTAAGCGAGCGTTTGCGCGCTCATGCGGAATTGCAGGTGCGCATGGGCATTCACAGCGGTCCGGTGAATGAAGTCGCTGATGTAAACGATCGGATCAATATCACGGGTGCGGGAATTAACATCGCCCAACGGGTGATGGATTGCGGCGACGCCGGTCATATTCTTCTTTCCAAACGTGTCGCCGATGATCTGGAGCAATATCCGCAATGGCGCTCCTGCCTGCACGATTTGGGCGAGTGCGAAGTGAAGCACGGTGTGCGCATTTCCATAACGAATCTTTATACCGATAAACTCGGCAATCCGGAACTACCGAAGAAGTTTAAAAAAGCGACAACGGGCGACAAAGGCGAAGTCCGAAGTCGCATTTGGCCATGGGCGTTGGGCGGAGCGTCGCTGATCGTCCTTGCGCTTGCGTTTTTCGCGTTTCAATCGATGCGAAAGAATTCTAGCAACAACCAGGGAGCGCACGGGGCGGCCGCACGCATCGCCAAAAGCATCGCCGTCCTGCCATTCGAAAATCTCAGTAGCGATCCCGACAACGCCTTCTTCGCCGATGGCATGCAGGATCAGATTCTCACCGACCTGGCGAAGATCGCAGACTTGAAAGTGATCAGCCGCACCTCGGTCCTGCAGTACAAAACTGGCGTCGCGCGCAAACTGCGCGAGATCGGACAGCAACTTGGTGTTGCGCATTTGCTCGAAGGCAGTGTGCAACGAGCAGCCAACCGTGTGCGGGTGAACGCGCAGTTGATCGATGCGCGAAGCGATGCGCATCTTTGGGCGCAGACCTACGACCGCGATTTGGCCGATGTCTTTGCCATTCAAAGCGAAATTGCCAAAGCCATTGTCGAGCAACTTCAGGCTAAACTTTCGCCGACGGAAAAGCTCGCGATCGCTAAACCGCCGACAACCGATCTGACCGCATACGATCTCTACCTGCGCGCGCTCGCATTGTACGCCGATACCACGGATGTAGCGCACTCGAAGGTTAAACTTCCGAAAGCCGCAGAGTTACTCAATGAAGCGGTTACCCGCGATCAGCAATTTTTGCTGGCGTTCTGTCTCCTCGCCAAAGTGCAAACAACAATTTACTGGCAGGGCTTCGACCACAGCGCGGCGCGACTCGACCTCGCCAATGCGGCGGTCCAGTCCGCGTTGCGCCTTCAACCGGACGCCGGCGAAGCTCATCTCGCGTTGGCTGATTACTACTATCGCGCATTTCGCGAGTACGATAAGGCGCACGTCGAATTGAACCTGGCGCGTCGAACCTTGCCCAATAACGCGGACGTCTACGCATATACTGGTTACATCAATCGCCGCCAGGGCCGTTGGGAAGAAGCGACACGTGATCTGGAACGCGCGGTCGAGCTTGATCCGCGCAACTATCTGATCCTTCAGCAACTGGCGATTACATACCAGGCGCAGCGTCGCTATTCCGAACAGGCTGCCGTTTACGATCGCGCTCTCGCCATCATGCCGGGCGACCCGGTAACGCGCATGGCGCGCGCACAGGTGGCATTCGATTCGCATGCCGATCTTGGACCCACCCGGGAAATGTCGGCGCGATTAATCGCCGAAGATCCGTCGATTGCCCCGGACATTGCGGATGTCTTTTCTACTCTCTGCGAGCGGAATGAGGCGGCAGTGGCTCATGCCCTAACGAGTTGTCCGCCGGAGGGAACACCGCTCAATGGTGTCACTTGTCCCTGCTCTTATTGGGAGGGCGCGGTCGCGGTTTGGCGAAGAGATTTTGCCAAGGCGCAGACGGCGTTCAAGACGGCGCGCGCAGAAGTCGAAAAGATCCTGGAAAAGCAGCCTGATTTTCCCCCAGCTTTGAGCTTGCTGGGAATGATCGACGCGGGATTGGGGCGCAAAGAAGAAGCGATCCGCGAAGGAAGGCGGGCCTGCGAATTGATGCCGCTTACGATAGACGCGCTCGATGGTTCCGCCTTTGCGGTCAATCTTGCGCAGATCTATGTCTGGGTCGGCGAAAAAGATCTGGCCATCCAACAGATTGCCCAAGTGGAACGTTTCCCAAACTATTTGAGCTATGGATATCTTAAGCTCCATCCCTTTTGGGATCCATTACGCGGCGATCCGCGTTTTGAAAAAATCGTCGCCTCGCTCGCGCCGAAATAACTAAAGCGATGCCGGATGCTAGAATGATTCGCTTTCCTCGAAGGCTCACCGGTTCCCGACCGGCTTTATGGTCTACCCGGCGGCCTCCCGGCACGCCGTGTTCTGGATGCTCATTGCGCTGCCAGCTTTGACCTCTGACCTCGACATAGGGCGTTGGATGTTCCTCCTTCGCTTCGCTACGCCGAGACAAGTGAGCGCCTGCCACGCCGAAGCCTTCGGCGAAGGCGGGTTGGGCGTTTTCTTTTTCTTTCCGATGTAACGTTGTAACCTTTTTAACGAATCACGCTCTTCGCTTCATCGCATGCCTACCGAGATCAATAAGAAAATCGAGCTCGAGGTTGTCCATGTCCTGTTTCTCGACATTGTCTGCTATTCGAAGCGGCTGACGAACGAACAGCAGACGTTGATTGATCAACTCAATCAAGTCGTCCGCAGTTCGGAGGAGTTCCAGACTGCGGAGGCGGCGGGTCGCTTAATAAAAATCCCGACGGGGGACGGGATGGCGCTGATCTTTTATAAGAGTCCGGCACAGCCGGCGGAATGCGCGCTGGAAATTAGCCACGCCCTAAAAACATATCCCGAATTGCGGGTACGCATGGGGGTTCACAGCGGACCAGTCAGCGCGGTGACCGATTTGAACGACCGGACGAACGCCGCCGGCATCGGGATCAACATCGCGCAGCGGGTGATGGATTGCGGCGACGCCGGACACATCCTGCTTTCACAGCGCGTGGCCGAGGATCTTGCGCAATATGGCCAATGGCAATCGCAGCTGCACGATCTGGGCGAAGTGGAAGTGAAGCACGGAGTCCGCGTCCACGTTTTTAATCTATATAATAAGGAGCTAGGCAATCCGGAGGTGCCGGAGAAGCTGCGGCAGGCCAAAGGGCAAACGGTGCCGGCAGTTGCCGGGCGCGGCGAAGAGCTGTGGATCGCCGTGCTTCCTTTCAAGAGCGCTGGTGACGCGGAGATGGAGTCGTTTGCCGACGGTCTCGGCGAAGACATTACGACCGGGCTGTCGCGCTTTCGGTATCTATCGGTCGTCGCGAGCGCTTCGGCAGCCCGCCTGAAGGGAGAGACTGGAGACGAGCGGGCCCTGGGTGCCAAACTCGGCGCGCGTTACGTCCTGGAAGGAAGCATCCGCAAGGGAGGCTCCGGCATTCGCGTGACCGCTCAGCTCGTCGACACCCAGACGGGAGCGCAGCTCTGGGCTGAGACCTATAATCGCGACCTCCGGGCAACGAGTATTTTTGCGGCGCAGGATGACGTCGCCGCCCGCATCGTCGCAACCGTCGCCGACAGCTACGGGGTGCTCGTGCATTCGATCAGGGCCGCGATCGGGCGGAAGGACGACGCCGATCTCACACCAGTGGAGTGGCAGTTCCAGTATTTCGCCTACCGCGAGCAAATTACGCCCTCCTCGCACGCGGCGCTCAAGACCCGACTGCAGCGCGCGGCGGAGCGGGACGATCGGCAGTCGGACCTCTGGGCCTGTCTCGCGCAAATCTACGTAGACGAATACGCGTTTGGATTCCAAGACGACCCGACCTCTCTCGATCGGGCCCTGGCTGCGGCCCGGCGCGGGGTTGAGTTGGATCGGGCGAACCAGTTTGCGCTCGTTGCGCTGGCGCAGGTGCACTTCTTTCGCCAGGACCTCGCGGCGTTTGGTCCGGCAGCCGAGCGCGCGATGGCCCTCAATCCACTCAACACCGATGCGCTCGGAATTCTGGGACTGCAGATCGTGCACACCGGCGATTTCGATCGAGGCACCGCGATTGTGCGCCGCGCGATGGAACTGAATGCCAACCACGCGGGCTGGATGCATTTCGCCCCCCTCTGGCAACACTTTCACAAGGGCCAGTACGAGCAGGCCCTGGAGTGCGCGAACCGGGTGGACGTACCCGGACTCTTCTGGCCCTACCTTGTAATGGCGTCGGCCTGCGGGCATCTCGGCCGGCGCGCGGACGCCGCCGCTGCGGTCCGGGATCTATTGGCGCTCGACCCGGAGTTTGCAGCACATGCGCGCTCGAACGTCGGAACCTGGCACTTCGCGAGCGGCCTCATGGAGCCCATCCTCGAAGGGCTGTGCAAAGCAGGGCTCTCGATTCCCGAGAACGGATCGTCCGACTCGGCGAGGCGAAGCGGGATGGTCAGGGCAAAAGCAGATCGAGCAAAGTCTGGCAAGGACGCAGGAGCGGTTCGGGCTGACGAGGGATTCTGGGTGGCGGTGTTGCCATTTAAATATAGCGGCAGCAACTCCGATCTCACGGCCCTGGCCGAGGGACTGTCGGAGGATATCGTGACCGGCCTGTCGCGATTCTCTTATCTCAGAGTGATCGCGCTAAGCTCGACCGCGCGATTTAAGAACGAGGCACTAGATGTCCGCTCTGCCGGCAAGGAGTTGGGCGTGCGCTACGTCATGGAAGGAAGCCTGCGCCAGGCGGGGACCAAGCTGCGCCTCGCGGTGCAACTCGTCGACGCAGTTTCTGGCGCTCATCTGTGGGCCGAGAACTATGAACGCAGCTTCAGCCCGGAGACGGTCTTCGAGTTACAGGACGAGTTGGTTCCGCGGATTGTTTCGACAGTTGCCGATATGAACGGGGTTCTACCCCGGAGCATGAGCGAGGTGGTGCGTAGCCGCACTCCCGAAAAGTTAAGCCCCTACGAGGCAGTGCTGCGCAGCTTCGGCTACTTCGAACGGGTCACCGCCGAAGAGCTTGCCGCTGCACGGTCTGGCCTGGAATTGGCGGTGCAGAAGGCTCCGGCTTATGCCGATGCCTGGGCCATGCTCGCATTACTGTGCGTGCAGGAGCATGCGCAAGGATTCAACCTTCAGGCCAATCCCCTAACGAACGGGGCAACTGCCGCGCGGCGTGCTGTCGAGGCAGCGCCATCCAATCATCTGGCCTATTTCAGTCTGGCCCAGGCACTCTTCTTTCAAAAGGAATTCCAAGCTTTCCGGAATGCGGCGGAACGGGCCGTCGCTCTCAATCCCATGGACGGCAACTCCATCGCTTTTCTCGGTGACTTGCTAACGTGGGCCGGCGATTGGGACCGTGGCCTGGCGCTGACAGGACGCGCCAAGCAGCTCAATCCCCATCATCCTGGATGGTATTGGATTGCCGACTTCTACAACGCCTACCGGCAGGGCGACTACCGCGGCGCGCTCAGGTTCGCGCACAAAGTCAATATGCCAGGCCACTGGTTTGCGCCCGCCGCGATCGCCGCCGCCTACGGGCAGCTCAGAGAACTTGGTGCGGCCACCAAAGCTCTTCAGGATTTGCTCAAGTTGCGGCCCGACTTCGCCGCCACCGTACGCAAGGAAATGGAGAAGTGGGGGCCGCCCGAGTTTTTGGAGCAGCTGATTGATGGTTGGCGCAAGGCGGGACTGGAGATTGTCGGCGAGGAGGACACGGCAGACAGGTCCGCGCTTTAAGGGACTCCCGCTTCGCTCGCGCCGAAAGAATGATGTAGGCGTGCGCCACGGCGAAGGCCTAAGCTGAGTAGGCATGTCCCTCGAGATCAAGAAAGAGATCCAGCTCGAGATCGCCCATGTCTTATTCATCGACATCGTTGGCTACTCGAAGCTTTCGATTAACGATCAGCGCGCGGCGATTGATGAACTGAATCAAGTCGTTCGCACGTCCGAGCAGTTTCAAAACGCCGAAGCCGCGGCGCGATTAATCAAGATCCCCACCGGCGACGGGATGGCGCTGGTTTTTTACAAAAGCCCGGAAGAACCGGTGAAATGCGCGCTGGAGATCAGTCGCGCGCTCAAAGAACACCCGAAGCTACAACTTCGAATGGGAGTGCATAGCGGCCCAGTCAGCGGCGTGATCGATGTGAACGGTCAGGCTAACCTTGCCGGCGCCGGTCTTAATGTGGCGCAACGCGTGATGGCCTGCGGCGACGCCGGGCACATTCTTCTCTCCCGACACGTCGCCGAAGATCTCGAAGGATACGAACAGTGGCGGCCGTTTCTCCATGACCTTGGCTTCTGCGACGTGAAACACGGCGTCAAATTGCAGATCGTAAATCTGTGCACGGACGAAGTTGGCAACCGCGCGATGCCAGGCAAACTTCGGGCGCAAAGACAACGCGTTGCCAGGACGCGCTGGGTACTGCTGGCAACATCACTAGTCCTGCTCGCGGCGGTGGTCGCGGCTTTCGTGACGGTTTCGCGCCGCGCGGCCAGATCAAGCCCGGTCGCACCCGAGAAGAGCATCGCCGTCTTACCCTTCGAAAACCGGAGCGAAGACAAAGCCAACGCCTACTTTGCTGACGGCATCCAGGACGAAATTCTGACCCGCTTATCGAAGATCGCCGACCTGAAAGTCATCTCGCGCACATCGACGCAGCATTACAAAAGCGCGCCGGAAAACTTGCGGGAGATCGCCAGTCAACTTGGCGTCGCTCACATCGTGGAAGGGAGCGTGCAGAAGAATGGCGAGGCCGTGCGCGTGAACGTGCAGCTGATCAAGGCGGCCAATGATTCCCATCTTTGGGCCGATACCTACGACAGAAAACTAACCGACATCTTCTCGGTCGAAAGTGAAGTGGCCAAAGCCATCGCCGAGCAATTGCGGGCGAAACTCAGCGGTCAGGAAGAGCAAGTCGTCGCCGCCAAACCGACAGACAATGTTGAGGCTTATGATGCCTACCTGCGTGGTCTGGCTTACAATCTGAAAGCGGCAAATTCAGCGGCGAACTCTCGCAGTGCAAGACTCTTCAACCGACGGTCGCGCTCCGGGAGGAAGCGCGGCAGGCTGTCGAAACCGCGCTCACTCTTGACCCAAATCTTGGCGAGGCACTGCATGCCAAGGGTTACTATCACTACGCCTGCCTTAAAGATTATGACACTGCCGTGCGTTATTTTGAGCAAGCAAAGTACCTTCTGCCGAATAGTAGTCGCATTCCCGAGTCACTGGCCTATGTCACGCGAAGGCGAGGAGAGTGGGACCGGAGCGAGTCCTACTTTAACGAGGCCGAGCGACTCGACCCACGGAACGTTTACGTGCTCGGACAACATGGGCAATCCTATATCGCTCTCCGTCGCTTTTCGGAAGCGTTGCACAAGTTCGATCAGATTCTCAATATTACGCCGGACGACATGGACACGCTCGCGGTAAAGGCGTCGGTCGCGCAAGCCGAGGGCGACTTGCCGCGTGCTTCGGTCCTCCTTGCATCCCTTCACCCACCTCCCGACGATTCCAATGTCTTGTACGCTCAAGTTTACCAAGCGATACTACTGCGCCGCCCTGCGCAAATCATCCCTCAGCTAAAGGAAATACTGGCCAAGCCTGATCCCGCATGGGGTTACGCCACCGGCGAAATGCGCTTTTGGTTAGGCTGGGCGCAAGAAGTCGCCAATGACCATGCCGGCGCTCGAGAGAGTTGGGAACAAGCGCGCCGCGAACTTGAACCTTTTCTCAAAGAACAGCCGGAAAATTTCAACCTCCTTTACGATCTCGCGCTGACCAATATGGCTCTCGGTGACAAAATCGCCGCGTTCGCCCTGGCGGAGCAGGCCATGGCTGTAATTCCGGTCGAGAAAGATGCCTTTGATGGTCCCGCTCCGATCGAGATCCTGGCTCGAGTGGCGGCGCGCATGGGGGAATCCGACCGCGCCATCGCCGCGTTGCAGAAAATACTTTCGATACCGTACGAGGGTCCGTTGGGTGGCGGACAGTGTCCGCTTACTCCTGCGTTGCTCCGGCTCGATCCAATGTTCGATCCGCTCCGGAATGACCCGCGTTTCCAAAAACTCGCCGGTTCGCCCATAACGAAATAAGGTTCTCGCATGCCGGGCGGGATAAAAAAGGACATCCAGTTGGAGATTGGACATGTCCTGTTCATCGATATCGTTGGGTACTCGAAACGATCGATCAACGAACAGAGGGGATTGCTCGACAGGCTCAACCAGATTGTTCGGAGCACGGAAGAATTTCGCAGCGCGGAAGCGGCCGGCCGATTATTGAAGATTCCGACCGGCGACGGGATGGCGCTGGTCTTCTACAAAAACCAGGAAGAGCCGGTGGAATGTGCGGTGGCGATCAGCCGCGTGCTGGAGGAGCATCCTGAGCTTCAACTGCGCATGGGGGTGCACAGCGGGCCAGTCAGTGGAGTGATCGATGTCAATGAGCGCGAGCATTGGCAGCCGCTGCTGCATGATCTTGGCACCTGCGAAGTAAAGCACGACGTTCGCGTTGGCGTCGTCAATCTCTTCTCGGACGGTGTCGGTAACCCGCACATTCCAAAAAAAATTCAGCTCTGTAAGAAACAGAACGCCCGGGGCCGTTGGATACTGTTGGCCACTGCGTTGCTGCTTCTCGCTGGAATCATTACCACATTCACAATCGTTTCCCGAAGGCCGGTACGCTCGAACTACCCAATAGAAAAGAAAAGCATCGCCGTTCTTCCGTTCGAGAACTTGAGCGAAGAAAAAGCCAATGCCTTTTTCGCAGACGGCGTGCAGGACGAAATCCTGACCAACCTGGCGAAGATTTCCGATCTGAAAGTGATTAGTCGTACCAGCGTGATGCAATACAAGAGTGGCGTCGCGCGAAACCTGCGCCAGATCGCAGAAGATCTTGGCGTCGGGCACATCCTTGAAGGGAGCGTGCAGCGCGCCGCCAACCGCGTTCACGTCAACGCGCAACTCATCGACGCTCGCACCGATACCCATGTTTGGGCGCAGACCTACGATCGAACCTTGGACGATATCTTTAAGGTCGAAGGCGAAATCGCGAGCAATATTGCAACGGCGCTAAACGCAAAACTAACGGAAACTGAGCAACAAATCCTCACGGCGAAGCCAACAGACAGCACCGCTGCCCACGATGCTTACCTGCGCGGTCTCGCCTTGGAACCGCGGGGATGGTATTCTGCCGAGGCCAAGGAAACCTTGCGACGCTGCTACGCCGAAGCGGTTCGGCTCGATCCAAAATTTGTCGCGGCCTGGGCCCGACTGGCGCGCATCGACTCTCTAATGGTTTTTCTGGGCACCGACGCAACACAAGAGCGACGCGACGCCGCTAGGCAGGCGCTCGATACCGCGATCAACCTGCAACCGGACTCGACCGACACCCTGCTCGCGCAAGGATATTATGACTATTGGGTGCTGCGCGACTATCCGAAGGCGAAAGATCTGTTTGCACAGGTGCGCAACCGATTACCGAACAGCGCTGAGGTTCCCGCAGCGCTCGCTCTCGTCGCGCGCCGGCAAGGATTGTGGGATGAAAGCCTCAACTACTCAGATCAAGCATTAACATTCGATCCACGCAATCCGCAATTGCTGGCCGATCGTGCCTGGACTTATACAATCATCCGCCGATTCGACGATGCCCTAAAAACCAGTGACCGCTTGCTAAAAATTTCACCGACTGATCCGGATGCCATTGCTTACAGGGCCGCAATTTTTCACGCGCAAGGCAAGCTCGACGAGGCGCAGAAGCTTCTCAGTGGACTCCATCTCGATTTCGCGAATGACAGCGTGACCGAGATTTTAATCCAACACTGGTTGTTTAATCGCGATTATCAAAACCTGATCAAAACGCTCCAACCGGCTCTCACCGATTTGGGAATCAGCGCGATGGGTCGCGCGTTGTATCGAGAAGCGATCGGGTTTGCCCAATTGCGATCGGGTGACAAAGCGGCCGCCAACAAAACACTGTTGCAAGCCCGCAGCGACTTGGAATCACTGAGGCAACGTGACGCGAATAATCCCGAGCTCGTGGCTCGCCTCGGCGCAGTCAACGCCTACCTTGGAGAAGAGGAAACCGCATTGCAGGAAGCAGAAAATGCGGCCGCTCTGCTGCCGGCTTCACAAGACGCGGTTGTTGGACCAGCCTTAGAAGAAGACTTGGCGCGAGTTGAAGCCGAAGTCGGCGAAAATGATCGGGCGATTGCGCGGCTGCAAAAGCTTTTAAACACGCCATACTCGTCCGTTAGCCACACCGGACCGATAACTCGTGCGCTCCTGCGGTTGCATCCATCCTGGGATCCGTTGCGCGGAGATCCGCGTTTCCAAAAACTCCTCGTCGAGCTCGCTCCGAATGGGTAATGCACGCACTCGCGATCGCGAACTTTTCTTGTCTGCGAGTTTCTAGCTGAATTGTGAACCTCTTAGAAGCCTTTTCGGCGAGACGCCGAAGTCCGAGCCGGACTGGCAATAACACGCATCCCGCGTGCGCAACCCTTGCAGCCCGCCATTGTCGAACTTATATTTTAGCTAGATCAATTAACCGGAAGGATTCGCATGCCAAGCACCATTGCTGCCCCCAAGAAAGCAGCCACCGCCGAGATAGATTTTTTGCCGCTTCAGGGCACCGATTACATCGAGTTTTACGTCGGTAATGCCAAGCAGGCCGCCCATTTTTACAAAACCGCTTTTGGCTTCCAAAGCCTGGCTTATTCTGGGCCTGAAACCGGCACCAAGGACCGCGCCAGTTATGCCATTCGGCAAAACCAACTGACCTTCGTTTTAACCACACCGGTGCGCCCTGACAATCCCATCGCGGAACACGTCGCCAAACATGGTGACGGGGTAAAAGCCATCGCATTGAAAGTGGAAGACGCCACCTCTGCCTGGGAGGAAACCACCAGCCGCGGCGGCAAGAGTTTCCTCGAACCGATGACTTTGACCGATGGCGACGGGCAATTGGTCATGAGCGGGATTCACACTTATGGCGACACGGTTCATCTTTTCATCGAACGCGAGGATTACAGCGGCGTTTTCATGCCCGGGTTCGAGAAATGGGAATCGCCTTACAATCCCTCTGAAACAGGATTGCTTTATTGCGATCATTGTGTGGGCAACGTCGGTTGGAACCAAATGAATCCGTGGGTGAAATTTTATGAGGACGTGATGGGGTTCCGAAATATCCTGACCTTCGATGATAAGGATATCTCGACCGAATACTCGGCTCTGATGAGCAAGGTGATGAGTAACGGAAATGGTTTCGTGAAATTTCCGATCAATGAGCCGGCCGAGGGCAAAAAAAAATCGCAGGTGGAGGAATATCTGGAGTTTTACAACGGCGAAGGCGTGCAACACGTGGCCATCGCGACCAAGGACATCGTCAAAACCGTGACTGAGATTCAGAAGCGCGGGATCGAGTTCTTGAATATTCCCTCAACTTATTACGATGAGTTGCCGGCTCGCGTCGGCCACATCGACGAGGACTTGGAACCGTTAAAGCGACTCGGGATTTTGGTCGATCGCGACGACGAGGGATATCTGCTGCAAATATTCACCAAACCGGTGGAAGATCGCCCGACGCTCTTCTTCGAAATCATCCAGCGCAAAGGGGCGAAGAGTTTCGGCAAAGGCAATTTCAAAGCGCTGTTCGAAGCGCTCGAGAAAGAGCAGGAGAGGCGAGGCAATTTGTAAGGAGGTAAAATCGACATGCCGTTTTATCAAAGACTTGGTCAAATTCCGCGGAAACATCATATCTGGTTTCATCGCAACGGCGCCGCGCCGACCTACAAGAACGAAGGCATCGCCTACGAACACGTCATTACGACGGAGGGATTCAACGAAGCCTATTCCATCATGTATCATCTGCGTCCGCCCACTCGTGTACGGAGCGTTAAACTCCTGAAATGTGAAGAGCTGAAGAATGCGGCGGACAGTCCGCTGCGTCATCACCATTTAAAGACCGCGAACATTCCGCGTCGCGGCGATCTCTACAGCGGGCGCATCCCAATTCTGTTCAACCAGGACATGACAGCGTGGCGGGCGCGGCCGGAGAAGCTGTACGGAAAATTCGAGTATTACAAAAATGGCGGTGCCGACGAAATCATTTTCATCTTCAAAGGCGGCGGCACGATCGAGACGGTGTTCGGGAAGCAACGCTATCGGGCTGAAGACTACATCGTCATCCCACGCGGCATCACTTACCGGCTCGTGCCGGATAAGGTGGAAGAGGAAGATTATTTGATTCTCGAATCAACCGGTCCGGTGCGTATTCCGAAGCGTTATTTGAATCAGGAAGGCCAAATCAAAATGGGCGCGCCGTATTCTGAGCGAGATTTTCACGGGCCGAGCGAGCTGAACACGATCGACAAGGAAGAGGACACGGAAATTCTGGTCAAGGACGGTCCACGCTGGACCTGCGTGACGATGGCGCATCATCCCTTCGATGTCGTCGGCTGGGATGGATACGTTTATCCGTTCACCTTCAACGCCCAGGATTTCGAACCGATCACCGGCACGGTTCATCAACCGCCACCAATCCATCAGACGTTTGAGATTCGCGGATATGTTGTCTGTACGTTCGCGCCGCGCTTTTTAGACACACATCCCGAGGCCGTGAAAATTCCGTGGGTGCACGACAACGTCGAGGCGGATGAAGTTTTGTTCTATGTGCGCGGAAATTTCGGCTCCCGCCGCGGGATCGAGCCGGCCTCGATCACATTGCATCCGCGCGGAATCCCGCACGGGCCGCATCCGGGAACGATCATGGCGAGCAAGAACGCGACGCGCACGGAAGAACTAGCGGTCATGTTCGACACGCAACATACCCTCGAGCTGACCGAGGCGGCTGTCGCGCTCGACGACGAAAAATATCCGCTCAGCTGGCTGGATTAGATGTGAATCGCGCTCGTCGCGCGCGATTATAAAATAAGCGGGGATCTGGAGACCGCCGCCCCTTCATGCTAAGCTAATCACACCGTGAAAGTACGAACCGAAGCACCTCCGCGCTACGCTGCTGGAAACGATGGCGAAATTGATGGCGAAAATCGGGGGGTTCTGGAGGAGGCCTACCGCAATCTTCTCGAAGCGATCGGTGAAGATGCTGATCGGGAAGGATTGCGCCGCACGCCGATTCGAGCGGCTCGTGCGCTGGAATTTCTCACCCAGGGTTATCGACAAAATCTAAATCAGATCGTCAATGATGCTGTATTCGAGTCCGACGCGAGCGAAATCATTTTGGTCAAAGACATCGAGCTTTATTCAATGTGCGAACATCATCTGCTACCGTTCATTGGTCGGGCCCACGTCGCTTACATCCCAAATGGCAAGGTGATTGGCCTTTCCAAGGTCGCCCGCATTGTCGATGTTTTTGCGCGTCGACTACAGATTCAGGAAAACTTGACCACACAAATTGCAGAGTCGCTCATGAAATGTCTGGAACCCTCTGGCGTCGCCGTCGTGGTGGAAGCGAAACATCTTTGCATGATGATGCGCGGCGTCGAAAAGCAAAACTCGGTCATGAAAACGTCGTGCTTGCTCGGAACCTTCAAGGAGGACGCGCGCACTCGTTCGGAGTTCCTCTCGCTCCTAAAAGAATAACGGAAGATAGGCTTCGGAGCCCTGTCTCGGATGACGGGCATCTTGCCCGTCGAGTTTGCGTTTCGCCAGGCTGGAAGCCCGGCGGCCGAGTCAGGCAGGATGCCTAACTTCCATGCGTCATTTGCACGATTTCTCGTCGTGGCGTTTGCTGCATCATGCTTCTCACCGTCAGCAAACGCGGCGAATTCTCCGCCTCGCGTCGGTTGTTCGCACAGAAATTTTCCGCAGAAGAGAACCGCAAACTTTTCGGCGAAGAAAGCACCGCGCGTTACGGCACCGGCCGCAACTATGTGGCCTACTTTATTTTTACGGGTCAGCCCGATCCTACCACCGGAATGCTGATCAACATCAGCGAAATTAAGGAACGCGCCGGTGAAATCATTCACGATCGCTACGACCATCGCTTTTTGAACGAAGATACCTTCGCGTTCCGGGACAAGGTGCCGACAGCCGAGAATGTTTGTCGGCAACTTCTCGAAGATGTCGCA
>QHRJ01000339.1 GCA_003220075.1 Verrucomicrobiota bacterium | reverse complement strand
CTTCCACTTCGATGCCGGCGCGTTTCCAATCGCGCAGATCGAGAATGCATTCGTGGGCGACGAGGCCGCGCTTGCCTTTGAACAGGACTGGAAAATAACGATCGAGTCGTTTTGCGAGGTAATTTGCGTTCAGGATCGCCACTTCCGTGGCGCGTTTCAGTCCCTCGGGACCCATCATGCGAATGTACATCCACGAGATGGTGAGAATGCTCGCGCTGCCGAAGGGAGCAGCGGCGACGGGACCAACGGGATGTTTGATGTTTGATGTTTGATGTTTGAGGTCGGCAGCCGAAGGCAGGAACGGAGCGAGATGTTTTGCCACGCCGATGGGACCGACGCCTGGGCCGCCGCCCCCATGTGGGATGCAGAAGGTTTTGTGCAAGTTCAAATGGCAGACGTCGGCCCCGATGTCGCCTGGCCGGCAGAGACCGACTTGCGCGTTCATATTCGCGCCGTCCATGTAAACCTGGCCGCCGTGGCCGTGCACGATGTCGCAGATTTCCCGAATCGTTGTCTCGAAAACGCCGTGGGTGCTCGGATAGGTGACCATTAGCGCTGCCAGATCGCGTGCATGTGCATCAGCCTTTGCCCGCAAATCGGCCAGGTCGATGTCACCATCTTTTAACGTTGCGATGGCCACAACCTTGAAGCCGGCCATGACCGCGCTGGCAGGGTTTGTTCCGTGAGCTGATTGCGGAATGAGACAGACATTCCGATGCGCTTCCGCGCGTGAGGCGTGGTATTCGCGAATCGCGAGGAGGCCAGCAAACTCGCCTTGGGAACCGGCATTAGGTTGTAAAGAGACGGCGGCGAACCCGGTTATTTCCGCGAGCCAGCGTTCGAGTTGATCGCACATTTCGCGGTAGCCGGAAGTTTGTGAATCCGGTGCGAATGGATGGAGTCTGGCGAATTCCGGCCACGAAATCGGAAACATTTCCGCGGTGGCGTTTAATTTCATGGTGCAGGAACCGAGCGGGATCATGGAGTGACAGAGCGAGAGATCGCGCGATTCCAGTCGCCGCAGATAACGCAGCATTTCAGTTTCGCTGTGATAGGTATTGAAAACCGGATGAGTGAGAAAATCGGAATTGCGAATTGCGAATTGCGGAATGCGGAATGAAGAGGAATCAGTATCCGCGTCGGCAAAATCGCGGACAGACGTGCCGCGAAAGATCGACATGAGAGTTTGGATGTCGAAATCGGTGATGGTTTCGTCGAGTGCGATGCTGATTGCGTCATCGCCTGCTGCGCGAAGGTTACACCCGGCGCGCTCGGCACGTTCGATCAAATTGCTGCCAGAGGCCTGGCCGAGTTCAATCCGGATAGTGTCGAAGAAGTTTTCATGCGCTATTCTGAAACCAAGCTGGCGCAGACCTTCCGCGAGTTTAGCGGTGAAATTGTGGACGCGTTGCGCAATAGCGCGCAGTCCTTCTGGTCCGTGGTAAACCGCATACATCGAGGCAATCACAGCTAACAAGACTTGGGCAGTGCAGATGTTACTGGTGGCTTTGTCGCGCCGGATGTGTTGCTCGCGTGTTTGCAGCGCCAATCGATAGGCCGGGCGTCCTTCTGCGTCATGAGAAACGCCGACAAGGCGGCCGGGAAGATGGCGTTTAAATTGGTCGCGCGTCGCGATGTAGGCCGCGTGCGGGCCGCCAAAGCCAAGGGGAACGCCGAATCGCTGGGTAGAACCAACCGCTACATCGGCCCCGAATTGTCCGGGCGGTTTCAATAACGTGAGTGCCAGAATATCGGCGGCGACAACGAACAACGCGCCGGCATCGTGTGCGGCCTTCGCAAATTTTTCGTAGTCGTAAATTGCGCCATCTGTCGCCGGGTACTGCACCAGTGCGCCAAAAATCGTGTCATCAAATTTGAAATTGGAGAAATTGCCGGTGACGATTTCGATTCCAAGCGGTCTCGCGCGGGTCCGCACAACGGCGATCGTTTGTGGATGACAATTGTCGGCGGCGAAAAATCGATTCGGCAAGCCGCGGCCGGCGACCGCGGCTACAGCGTGGTGGCAGAGAGCCATCGCCTCAGCGGCGGCGGTTGCCTCATCAAGCAGCGAGGCATTGGCGATGTCGAGCGCGGTGAGATCGGTCACCATAGTTTGGAAATTCACGAGCGCTTCGAGCCGGCCTTGTGCGAGCTCGGCCTGATAG
>QHRJ01000338.1 GCA_003220075.1 Verrucomicrobiota bacterium | reverse complement strand
CTTCAACCGATTCGCTATCGGTTTTGTGGTCATCCTTATCGACATACCATGTTCGGGATGGCTGATCGGTCTCTCCATAGGAATTCTGCTCAGTTTGCCGCCAGCGATTATTACGAAGATGTTCGTACCAATTCTGGGCATCGGTGCAGCCGGCGGCGTCATTATCGGACTGATTCGCGCGAAATTCGTAGGCTAATCCGCCAAGATTTGGCGCTGGCCCCCACAGCCGATTCCGACCACTCAAACTACGGTCGCAGCAATGTTTGGTACCAGCGGACGACTGAGTCGCCGAAAAACATCCAGGTAATTGCGCCGAGGGCGAGGTATGGGCCGAAAGGGAGTTTAAGTGACCAGACACGTCGGCCCAGGACGAGGGTGATGAGGCCGATGATGGAGCCGTAGAGCGAGCCGGCAAAGATGGCAAAAAGGACGGCGCGCCAGCCGAGGAAAGCGCCGATGCAAGCGAGGAACTTCAGATCGCCCCGGCCCATGGCTTCGCGCGGAATCTCAATCTCGTTAGCTAGCCCGCCGATCTCATCCAGTTGGTCGAGCTCGAAATTCTCCGAGCCAACCTGGACGCGATTGTAGTGAAAAGACAGAATGGTGTCGGCGAATTCACGATCGGCAATTCTCGCGCTCGAACAATGCAACAAAAGTTTATCGCTCTCGCGCGCAAAAAAGTCGCTCCACAGGCTTTTTTCATCGCCCACGACAAAATCGGCATCGTCGCCGTGGCGGGTCCAGGTGAAGGCGGTTGGTTTTTCGAAGCGGATCCGTTTCTTGCCGAAAACCAGTTTGCCGCCTTCGAGGACGAGCCAGAGCAACGCATAACCCAGCGCCGCTGAGCCCGCGGAAATGAGCAGCGCCATGAGCCGGCGATCGGTATTCATCAATTGTGGGACCGCGGTCGAGGCGATCAGGCCGGCAATAGTCCCGCCGATGGTAAGTTCATCGGGAATGATGAAATGCTCGAAGTCGATAAAGGTGGCGGCGATGACGAGTGCAATAAAAATCCAATAGGCGATCGCGATCTGCCACGGAAACGCTTTCCACACGCTAAGAAAGAAAAGGGCAGTGAGAAGCTCGACCGCGAAATAGCGAAAAGCGATCCGCGCTCCGCAATTAGCGCAGCGTCCACGCAATACCAGCCAGCTAACGAGAGGTAGATTCTGATGCCACGGGATTTGCGTTTTGCAGGAAGGACAAAAGGAACGACGGGGCTGGTTGACGGAAAGATTCAGCGGCAGCCGATAGATACAAACGTTAAGAAAAGAGCCGACGCACGCGCCCAGGATGAAGGCGAAGATGCTGAATAAGACTTCGTAATTCATCTCAACAACGAACATGCAATGGAGTATTGGAGTAGCGGAGTAATGGAGTAGTGGTGAAGCGGGAGCCGAGATTTCATTATTCCATCACTCCGATACTCCATTACTCCAGTGGGCGTGCGCTCATGCCGCGCGGGTTTGCCGGCGTTTCATGAACCAGGCGATCCAGATGCAGCTTTCGTAAAGCACAACCATCGGCAGACTCATGGCGATTAGTGTGAGGACGTCTGGGGTGGGTGTGATGATGGTGGCGAGAATGAAAATGAGCACGATGGCGTAGGGCCGGGTGCGGCCCATGAATTCGTAGGTGATCAAGCCAAAGCGCACGAGCACGAGGACTACTACAGGCAATTCGAAAGCCAGCCCAAAGCCAAGAGTGAACCGCGTTACAAACGAATAATATTGCTGCACCGTCCAGGCTGGGGCCCAGCCGAGCGACTGCGTGTCGTGAAAAAAGAAGAGGATCGTTTTTGGGAGCAGCCAAAAATAGCAAAGAAGAACGCCGGTAAGAAACAGCGCAAAGCTAACGCCGATGGCCGGGAACAGGATTTTCTTCTC
>QHRJ01000123.1 GCA_003220075.1 Verrucomicrobiota bacterium | reverse complement strand
CCTGTCGCAATTTGAACTCTTGTTTTAGCGATTCTTTCATTCACGTGCGGCTGGCTCTTCACCGCGATCCCCGCTGTCATTTGCGGCCATATTGCTCGTTCGAAAATTCGCAAATCCTGCGGCGCGCTGCGCGGGAAAGGAATTGCCACCGCCGGGCTGCTTTTAGGCTATGTAGCGGTGGTCCTCGGAGTCATGAGCATCCCGTTACTTGTCGGCATGATCCAGTCAGACCGGGAACGTTTGCATCGCCTTTCCACGGAAAAGCAGGAAATCGCTTCTGACGATGGCAAAATCAAGGTCACGGTGTCCGGTATGTGGACGAAACTGCCCGAGCTCAATAAGCAGGCGACGCTCCAAGTGGGTTACAAGACCAAAGATATGTATTTGATTGTATTTACCGACGCGAAAGCTGCCGTCGGCGATCTAACTCTGGAAAAACATCATCAAATCACGCGTGATCGGATGTTACAAAAGATGACGGACGCGTCAGCTACTGAGCCTGTATCACTAACGATCGCTGGTCATCCCGCTTTGCAAGACGAATTAAGCGGGACGGAGAAACGCACCAACGTCGTTTTTCTTCACACTACGGTGGACGACGGCGATCATTTTCAACAGATCCTCGCCTGGACGCTAAAGTCGCGCTGGCAACAGCAGAACAAATTGCTGCGCGAAATTACCGGAACTTTTCGCAGTGAGAAATAGACGTCATTCAGATCGAGTGGGGCTGGATAGGTCGCTTTTACGTCGAGGGTTGCTTAAACGACAGGTGATGGAGAAAATCCGATTTGCCGACGCGGAGGCTCGGGCGGAGGCGAGAGCAACGGTAGCAATTTTTGATAAATATCGCGTAGTGCGCCGTCGTGCGGCAACAACGTTTTATCGATCTCCGCCAGGCGCTTTAGGGTCGCGGCATTTGTAGCAACTTTTCGCGCAGCTCAATGAAAGCGCGGATGACGTAAACGCTCATGGCGATCGCGCGATATCGATCATTCATTGATCGCCGCGTGCTGATACGTTAATAAAAGAATCATACACAAGCGAAAGGTCCTTATGTTAACAAGCCAGAAAGTTATTAATGCTATCAATGAGCAAATAGGTTACGAGTTCAGCGCGGAGTTGCAGTACTACGCCATCGCTGCGCATTTTGCGGCAGAGGCGCTTCCGCAGTTGTCGCAGCATTTTTTTCAGCAAGCCGAGGAAGAGAAAGGGCACGCCCTGCGATTTATTAAATATGTGGTCGATGCCGGCGGGCGCGTCGCGATTCCGGCGATCAATGCGCCGAAATCGAAGTTCAAGACCGCGCGGGACGCGGTCAAGCTGTCGCTCGACCAGGAAATTCATGTGACTCAGCAAATCAACGGCCTGGTGGAATTAGCGCGAAAGCAGAACGATTACATCACGATCAATTTCCTGCAGTGGTTTCTAACTGAACAGCTCGAAGAAGTTTCGTCGATGGATAATTTGCTCAAGATCATTGAGCGCGCTGGGACTGATTTGCTGCAAGCTGATGAATATCTGGCTCGGGTTGGGATTAGGACGATGCCAGAACCGCCGAAGGAGTAGGAATCCACCGAAAACATCGAGAGATGTCTCGACTTCGCTCGACATGACAAGGGGCCGATGAGTATTTGGCTCGCGTCGGTGTACGAACAATGCCCGAGCCGCCGAAGGAATGACTGACGTTACGTTGAATCGTTAAAAGCGTTAGATGGTAAATCGGGAAGACGCGCACGCGCGGCACGAAGATCGACATCTTCTAAAATCTTGCGTCGTGCTTTGGGCGGCTCGTAATTGATTGCATGAAAATGAAAATGGCACTTAGCTTAGTCGCGGGGGCTAACCTAGTCCTGAGCGGCGCCGCATTCGCCGCGGGTGCGAGGACTTATCAGGTCACTGGAACAGTGGTCGCCGCCACGGGGAGCATGGTGACAGTGCAACAAGGCGGGGAGAAATTCGAAATTGATATCGATCCGGCCACGACAAAAGGTTCGGCCGATCTCAAAGTTGGCGCGAAAGTCACTGTTACCTACGTGATGAGCGCGACGAAAGTGGAGGCGAGCTCTACGGCGGCGGAACCTAGTTCGCCTAGTCCGATGTCTTCGCCCTGATTTATGGCGAAAATGTGAAGGGACAGGCGGCGGCGTGTCCCAAATATTTGGGCGGTCCGAACCGGACTGGCATTTCAGCGCGGCGCCTCCGGTAATGGAACTTTGCATCCATTATTTGCCGTTCAGGACAACTTTCATTACAATGCCGCACCGTTAGATTTCATGCATCGTAAGCGGCTTACGATCTTACTTACGTTTTGCGTTTCCATAGCAATCGCCATCGCCGGCGACAAACCACAACTGGCGCCTGAAATTTTCGCGCCCGGAATAATCTCGACCGATCTCGACGAATCTTGCGGGTGCTTTTCGCCTGATGGGCAGTCGTTTTATTTTGTGCGGCGCGGCGCTTACACGACGTCGCCGCCAATCTCGATCATTTGTTTTTCCGATTTTCGCGGCGGCAAGTGGAGTCATCCGGAGATCGCATCCTTCTCCGGGATGTATCTCGATGGTTCGCCCTACTTTTCACCCGATGGTAGGCGATTGTATTTCGGATCAAAGCGGCCAGCGCAGTCGAGTCCGGGCGGCCGGGACTGGAATATCTGGTTTGTAGAGAGGACCGATACCGGCTGGGGCGAGCCGAAGGAAATCGGAGGTCCTATCAACACACCAAAGAACGACACCAATCCCGCGGTAGCGGCGGATGGCACATTTTACTTTGCGTCCGATCGCGATAGTCAGCCAGGGTACCTCCACATTTATCGCGCCCGCCTAACGAACGGCAAATACCAGCTGCCCGAGAAGCTCGGGACGGAAATCAACAGCGGCGACGCCGAAATCAATCCGTACATCACTCCTGATCAAAAGATCCTGCTCTTCGGTTCTTATCGAAAAGACAATCTCTCCGGCGGCGGAAACCACTACGACCGCGCAGACCTTTACGTGAGCGTCAATCGCGACGGCCATTGGATGCAGGCTCGACACCTGGAACACGGCATCAACACGACCGCGAGTGAAGGCAACCCGACGATGTCGCCGGATGGGAAGTGGTTTTACTTCACAAGCGAACGTAGCCCGTTTGAGATTCCGATGAAAGAAAAGCTGACCACCGCTTCGTGGCGAGATCGACAACGCGCGATTGAGAACGGTGTCGGAAACATTTATCGAATTTCCGCTGAAGCGCTGGAACTAAACCGATGATGAGATTGTCGATCTTCATCGCGATTGCGAGTTTCCTATGTGAACAGAACCGCGCGATGGCGACCGCACAAAATGACGCCGCCGTGGCCATTCGCCAGCAATACACCGAGTGGCTTCGTGCTTATGAGCAGAAGGATCTTGCGCAGACAATGGAGATCTTTGCGCCGGATGCGATTTCAACATTCGCCGGGGCCGCGGACAACGATGCAAACGCAGTTCGACAGTCGTACACAAAATCGTTCGCGCTTGTAGGCCAGCCTCGCCGGTGGAAGCCGGTCGATTTGGAAATCGCCGCATCGGGCGACCTAGCCTATGCGCTCGGGGATTGGCAATTTGTCGAAGAGGCTCCAAATGGCTCGCCATCAGTCCGGCTAACGAACCGAAGCGTCGACGTGCTAAAACAAGACGGTACGAAGTGGAAGATTGTTCGGTCGTTCACGATACCGAAAGACGGTCGCGAAGTGAAATCGTCGTGCGATGGGACGTTGCCACGAGTTTCGCCGGAGACGTTCAACGGCGGAGCGCGCGAAGTCTGGCAAACGCTGATGCGCTGGCGGGATTCTTACAACGGGCGCGATCTGGCAGTCACGCTGGCGCCGTACGACCCAGCGATCACCGGATTGTACGCCGGTAATCAGTTAGACACGTTCGCGAGTCTGCGTGAATCGTATACTCGTTCATTCGCCGCCAAAGATCGGCAACGAAGTATCGATTTCGAGCCGGAGGAGGTCACCGCGTCGGGCAACCTCGCTTTCGTGCGCGATCATTGGACAAGCACGACGCGCTCGCCAGCAGGCGAGAGCCGCAGATTGTCGCGCGGAATCGAGATCTGGCGCAAGAACAACAGCGGCGAATGGAAGCTCCTCCATTATCTCAGCTATCTTGTCTGCAACTACACGGCCAACGAGCCGAGCATCGTCGGCGAGGGAATTATTTCCACGCCGCAGGATGAGTTCGGCGGATCGCTGTCGCAAGATGGGAAGACGATCTACTTCGATCGCTCGGTGCCGCCACATTATCTCTACACGTTGTGGGAATCACATCTGGTCGGCAACAACTGGTCTGCGCCCGAAATATTGCCGTTCTCGGGTCAATATCGCGACTCCGATCCGGTGCTCTCGCCCGACGGAAACAAGTTGCTGTTCGTGTCAGATCGACCGGTTAATGGGAAGGATCCGCATCATTACGAAATCTGGATGTCCCAACGCGAGGGTGACAAATGGTCGGAACCGAAAAATCTGGGCCCGGTCGTCAACACGCACAGCCAGTACTTCGCTTCGATGGCGAGTAATGGGAATCTTTATTTCAGCGCGACGATTGCCGATAACGATTCGGAAATCGACATCTTTGTGTCCAAATTCATTAACGAGAAATATACTACACCAGTAAATCTCGGACCGGCAATTAACGGCAAAGGCATCGTTAATATTGAAGCTTTCGTTTCCCCGGATGAGAAATTTCTTCTCATCGGCGCGTTCAATCGACCTGATTCCATCGGCAGCTCTGACATCTACGTGAGTTACAATCAAAATGGAAAATGGAGCGCGCCGTTGCCGGTGAGCGTGATCAATACTCCGGCGCGCGAGTACAGCCCGCGGCTCACGCCTGATGGCAAGCGGCTCATTTTTACGAGTGAGCGTGGGATGGGAACGGAGCAACGAGCGAAACCGTGGACGATGACGGAGTTCGAGCAAAAGTCGCGCTCGAGTTGGAACGGTCTCGGAAATATCTATACGGTTCCGATCGAAGTGTTGCCAAAGCCGGCGGAATAGTGAGGCGCCTCTCCAAGTAGAATCCGACGTCACGGGGGAGACGTGCTGGCAGGATGTTGGCTGAGGTCCGCGCCGGACTGGCATTGGCTAGAAGCCTAACTGGCGGCATATGTTCCGCTTTTCACCCATTGCAGGTTGCGAGGGCTGTCGCAAAAGGCGCGATGAACCTGCTCGAAATCCATTTCAGCGGAGGTAACGTGTCGTGCCGAATCGTTTTTCTCATGAAAGGATGCCTGATATGTGCGGCTCCAGCTTTCACTATTTAGAAGAAGGCGAACAGCGCGACAATGCTGGCGTTTTCATAATAACCATAATTTTCGAGGGGTTTACGCCTACTGGCGCAGAAGAGGTTATGCCGTAAAAACCCTTGAATAGATTCCGCCCGAGCCGTCTAATCGATCAACCTATGAAAATAAAAACATTTAGTTTGATCGCAGCGGCGAGTCTGGCGCTAAGCGGCATGGCATTTGCCGGCGCCAAGACCTACGAAGTCACCGGACCAGTCCTTGAAGTAAACGATTCGATGATCGTTGTGCAAAAGGGCAAGGACCGTTGGGAACTGGATCGTGATTCCAATACCAAGGTTACCGGCGACGTGAAAGTTGGCGACAAGGTTCACATCAACTACACCATGGCGGCGAAGGATGTGGAAGTGAAGGCAGCCAAGGCCGAGAAGGGAACGAAGAAAGAAAAAGCAAGTCCAGCTGCTTCGCCCAAGTCGTAACTTTGGGATAGGAATCCAAGTTTCGTTAGTTGAATCGCCGGGTGTTTTAATCCACATCCGGCGATCTTCGTCTGGGAGGGAAAACGCTCAGAATCTGCTTGGCGTCATTGGGCGCGAGCGGCGAAACACAAGGCTTTGTCCAGTGCGCCAGCGGAGGTTTTCTCCGGCGGGCTCACAGACGGAAAGTCTATGTTCCGATTGATTGAGCAAAACACGACGAACGCTAAAACCCTTACAAAGCCTGTTGGGCGCACAAACTTGAAGTAGCATTGCTAAAAAGCCGTCGTCGCTACCCTGAACATTTTACGAGGAGAATCTGCCATCTGTCATTCCGAGCGAATACGCCAGTGCGGCTCGGACCGAGGAATCTCTAACTTTTGAGACAGGAATAATTTGAGATGTCTCCGCCGACATGACAAATGTAACGGGCCTTAAATAGTGTGTAGGCGGCACGTTCATTCTGGCCGATGCAACTACCACGGCTGTCGCGAGGGGGTCTGAATTTTCCGGCTCGCCAAGGGCCGAAAGCTTATTATAAAGCACCCCATGTTAGCCGGCGTTGTTATGGCCGCGATCGAGGCGCAAAAAGTCAACAGCGTGGTTTATTTCGCGGCGGCGGCGGTTCTTATCTTCGTGGCGGCGATGTTGGCGGGCCGGAAAGTTCAGCGAAACCTGAAAGCAAAATGGATCGCAACCATCTTCGCCGTGAGCATGGTAACTTTTGGTTTGATCTGGCTGCTGCTCTCGGCGTTGAATCGCAAAGAAGCGGAACCAAGAACGCCGCCGGATTATCCCGCCCCCAGCGCCACCCCCTGATCTTCGACCGGGGCGGGCGCGACATCGATGGGCGCGGCCTCAATCGCGACCACCTCGTAAGTGGCACTGCCGTGATCGGTGTTGAGGGTCACGCGTTCACCGCGTTTTTTGCCGAGCAAGGCCTGCCCGATTGCAGTCTGATAGGAAATAATGTGACGATCGGGGTCGCCGTCCCAGGCGCCAAGGATGGTATAAGGTTCTTCCTGCGCCGACTCCACATCGCGTAGTATGGCGATTGTGCCAATGGAAACCTGGGAAGTATCGGCACTGGAAAAATCGGTGCCGCGAGCGCGGTGCAACATTTGTTCGAGCTCGGACTTGCGCCGCATTAGAACGGCTTGCATTTGCTTAGCCGCTTTGAATTCGAAATTTTCCCGCAGGTCGCCGTAGGAACGCGCCACCCCAATCTCCTTCGAATTCTCGGGAATTTTCTTGTTCACAATCTCTTCGTATTCCTCCTGCTTTTTGTGCAGGCTGCTCCAGGAAACAATGAGCGTTTCCGTCTTTTCTTCCGGCTGCGCTCCGGTCGCCATGCTTTCCAGTTCCGGGTATAACTTGATCAAGCGCGCCATAAGCGAGCGTTTGGTCAGGTTATCGAACACGGGAGTAAGCAATAAGCGGCGCATCACGTCGCGCGCGGCGCCGATCTCGGAGTTCCTGAAAATATCGCTAATGAGCTCGCGATCATCGAGCAACAGATCGCGCAAACGGGACGAGCGTGAGGCTTCGTTATGCTGATCGCGTTCGATCGCGGATATGATCGCTGGCAGAATTTCCGGCGTAATCAGCTCCGGCCAAGTGGCGCGTTCCCGGCAGAGCCAGACCATCATTTCGCTGCTGGCGGAATGTTCGCGCACGGCGCGTTCCAGCAACGTGCGCAGCTCGTCAATCTTACCGTTCTCGGCGAAAATCTTTGGAATTTGCCCAACGAGCCGCGGATTGTTCGGCACCATCATTTGCCAAGCGCGCCTTGTCCAGGCGTCGCCCAGCGCCCGTGGCAGTCCTTGCAAAACGCGCCGTTCTTTGGCTGAGGGAAGCTTCGGAAGAATCTCGGTCAAACGCGATTCCTCTTCTGAAATTAAGCGCTCGAGAGTGAGGTCGGGCCGGGTGATTCTCAGCTCCGGAACGCGCTGGAGCAATTCGTCTCGTGCCAGGACGAGCTCGAAGGTGAGCGGGGAATGCAATTTTTGATTTTGGGCAGCGGTATTCTCGATTCT
>QHRJ01000334.1 GCA_003220075.1 Verrucomicrobiota bacterium | reverse complement strand
TGTATTCGCGGCCAAGCATCACAGCTGCTTTTCTCAGATCGCACGTCTGCACGGCGTGACGGATTGCCGTGCTGCTCACCAGCTCGCCGTTCATCGTGACCGGCGGAATTCCAACCACTTCGAAATCGAACTGTGCGCCGAGCTTCTTGAGCAATCCGAGATTGCCACGCCGATTTTTTCCAAACGACCATTCGTGGCCAACGCAAATTTCCCGCAACGGTTTCGAGTGCTTCACTAATTGCTTCACGAAGTCTTCGGGTTCGGTGGCAGCAAATTGCTTGTCGAATGCAATGATCAGAAGATGACCGACGCCGAGATCGCGAATTAAACCGATTTTGTGTTGGGTAGCGGTAAGCAAATGAGGCGCTGCTTGCGGACGCAATACCTTTTCCGGATGCGGGTCGAATGTCACCACTACAGGTGTTCCATTGAGTGATCGCGCATGTGCAGCGGAGGTGGAGATGACTGCCTGGTGGCCGAGATGCATGCCATCGAATACGCCGATCGCCAGGAAGAGTGGTCCTGGCAAGCGCGAGAGCTCTGGGATCGAGCGTAGGATTTCCATCAGGAAAATGGGGAATGACCCGCCTCCGCAAGGCTACGGCGTGGCAGGCGAATGACGAATGCGGCGCGTCGGAAGTCAGGCTTCCAGCCTGACTCGGCCCGCAAGCTTCCAGCTTGTCGATCTTGTGGGGCAGCAGCGACAGCCTGGAAGGCTGTCGTCCGAGTCAGCCAAGATGGCTGACTTCCGATTCCTCCGTCATTCGTCATTCGAGCTTCGTCATTGCTTTCACGCGCCGCGCATTCTCGACACTTCAGGAAGACTCAGCATCCGTTCGAGAATTTCTTCGCGCGAAGCATTTTTAATTTCGTCGACTGTTATCGCATTCGCCACATCGAACCGGCCGGATTTCGTCCGGCGCAGCGATTTCAAATGCGCGCCGCAGCCGAGGGCCTCTCCAATGTCATGTACGTACGTGCGGACATAAAACCCCTTGCTGCACAACACGCTGAAGTCGATTTCCGGCAAGGCGATCCTGTCAATGCTGTAGCGATAGACATGCACCAACCGCGGCTCGCGCTCGACCGTTTTCCCCTGGCGCGCGAGCTTGTAAAGCGGAACGCCGCCATGCTTTTTCGCAGAGACCATCGGCGGCAGTTGGTAGAAATCGCCGCGGAACTTTTCGAATGCATCCCGGATTTGATCTTCATTCAGCGCCGGGACAGGCCGCTGCTCAATCACTTCGCCTTCGCGATCCTGTGTGTCAGTGGTGACGCCGAGCACAAACGTGCCCACGTACTCCTTGTCTTCGCTCATAAGCAGATCCTGAACTTTCGTGCCGCGCCCGACGGTGAGCAGCAGCAAGCCGGTGGCAATCGGATCCAGCGTGCCGCAATGGCCGATTTTCTTGGTGCCGAGTTTTCGCCGCGCCAGCGCAACAACGTCGTGCGATGTCATCCCTTCGGCTTTATCCACCAGGATGACACCGTCAATCGTTGGAGAAGGAGACATGATCACAAGTTTCCGTCATTCCGGGCGAAGTCGAGGAATCCGTGGCGAAATCGCAAAGGTAATTCCGCGGGATCTTCCGACTCCGCTTCGCTACGCTTAGGATGACGGCCGTTGATAGACTTCAAGTTTATCGCCGACTTCTTTCAAAACGCGCTCTTCGACTTCAGCAAGATTTCCCCGAATGCGCGCGCCGGCAGCCAGTGTATGCCCGCCGCCGCCGAATTTCTGGCAAATCGCACAGACATCCACGGCTTCATCCTTTGAGCGCATGCTGACGCGCACTTTGCCATCG
>QHRJ01000331.1 GCA_003220075.1 Verrucomicrobiota bacterium | reverse complement strand
CAAATCACCAAAAATCTTCTCCGCCAAATCCACCGCCACCGAACCCACCGAAACCGGCCCGCGCGTAATCTGCGTCTTCGAGCGTACTTGTTTTGCCGCCCGAAAAGCACGCTGACACAGCCGATGCAGTAACGGACCAGCATTTCCGTTCGCATGCGCGTCTGCATAAGCGCGCTTGGCCTGGCCGAGGATTTCGGTTTCGCCCACCACCATCGAATCAAGTCCTGCCGCGACGCGAAAAAGATGCCGTGCGCATTCCGTGTTTTCCTTGCGATAGAATGCTTCCAAATCGTTTTTCGAGTTCAACCCGCCGTCGATGCGCAGGGATTGCGCGATTTCTTCGTTCGCAATATTTGCATCCGCTGCTGCATAAATTTCCACCCGATTACAAGTCGTGAGTAACATTACCTCGCTGCAGCCGAGATCACGTAACAGTGCGGGCGATCGGGGGTGACCAGCGAAGCGCTCACGTACTTCAATCGGGGCGGTGCGATGGTTAAGACCAAAGCAAAAAAAGTTCATGCGCGATGACCGACAAATTCGATGCTCCACAAAAGCGACAGCGCGACCGCGAATGCGACCACACAGAGCGTGGCGATCCGCCGCGGGGCCATCCACCGCAAATACCGGCCCTGCAAAATTGCGCCGTACAAAATCCAAATTGCAATCGCCAAAGCGATCTTGGTCCACGGTAGTGGTTCGTTCACAAAAAATCCGCTGATCAGTCCCGCGCTATAGAGAATAAAGCCAAACCAAAGCAGCCGTGTCATTGCCGAAAAGAGATTAGGCAACGGAGGCAACTGATAAAAAATTGAGCGCAACTGGTGGGTCTTGAGCTGCCGTTCCTGCACCAGATACATGGCGCCGGCCACGCAAGCGAGCGCGAACGCCCCGTAGGCGATAATCGAAATCGAGGCGTGAAACTCCAACCACGGATTTGGAGCTATCGGGGAAGCGCGTGGGGTATCTATCGGCGAGAGCAAAGCAGCGAGCTGCAGTAAAAAAACGAGCGGCGCCGTAAACGCGCCCATGAGCGAGAGACGGTAGGCCGGTCCAATTAACAGGTAAATAAGGGCGATCGACCAGGGTAGAAAAACGAACACTTCAAACAAATTCGTAATCGGACAACTCCGCAGAGCGTGTCCGCGAACGGAGAGAAATGCAGTCTGCAAAACGAAACCAAGCGCGATTGTTAGGAAAACAAATCGGCTCCGTCGAAAGATGCGGGCCCGGAACGAAACAACGGTTCTGATCACCGCCGCCAGATAGCAGATCGTCGCGAAAATCAGGAGCTGCCGATCCATCGTGCGTCAGAGTAAAAGCACAGGCCCAGCTTCGCAACCAAGGCGGCGTTTGACCTTTCCTTGTCAGACGCTAGCATCGGCCGGCGATGGCTGAGGAGACGCTTTCAAAATTACGCGCAGCCGTACGGGATGTGCCCGATTTTCCCAAAGCCGGAATTATTTTTAAGGACATCACTCCGATCTTGAAAGACGGCGCGCTGTTTCACGTTTCGGTCGATATTTTTCTGCATCAATTGCGCAACAAGAGAATCGATAAAATCGTCGGCATCGATGCACGCGGGTTTCTTTTTGGTTCTGCTGTTGCCTACGAGCTTGGCATCGGCTTCGTGCCGTTACGCAAAAAGGGACGGCTCCCCTATCGGACTGAAAGCGCGAGATATTCACTCGAGTACGGCGAAGCCGAAATGGAGTTGCATATCGATGCGATCGAGAGCGGCGAAAAAATTGTCTTGATTGACGATTTGCTCGCCACCGGTGGCACCAGCGCCTCTGCCGCAACCCTAATCAAGAAAGTTGGCGGCGATTTAATCGAGGCAATCTTTTTAATCGAGCTCGAGTTTCTGCACGGGCGCGAAAAGCTCAAGCCAACGCCGGTGACGTCGTTTCTGAAATATTGACCCGTCATCCCGAGCGAGGGCGAGGGATGCCGGGGCGAAAGCTTTAAGGCACCACGTCGGGATACCTCGACTGTCGCTCCGGATGACAGCCGCAATGATCGCCGCATCTCTCACCCACCGCCACTTCCACTTTGATCGCCTGTAGTTCGAGCTGATCGCGGATCGCCCACAACAACCCCAGCGCTTCTTCGTTCGGCATGTGTTGGCAGCGCAATTCGATCCGCGCTTTGCGACCGACAAGTTCGGGATGTGCTTCCGTCATTTCACCATCCAGGATAAATGACGCGTAAGCATTGAATTTTTCCTGCATTTCGTGCAACTGCTCATGACCGCCATCCCATGACCGGCGCTCGTTCATCAC
>QHRJ01000330.1 GCA_003220075.1 Verrucomicrobiota bacterium | reverse complement strand
ATCAACCACTCCAACCTCAGCGCGAAGAAACAAACCTGCTGCGAATTAGTATCCCCACGTAGCGGCGATTAGATTTGGCTCGTTTCTACCGAAACGGTTACTGCGGCGATTTAAGTTATTGTTCCGGTGCAGCTCCCCGATTTGATCGATACGGAAGCGGCACGTACTCAACCGAAGGCTGGCGCCGCATGGGCTGCGGATAAAGCTCCATCAGGCGCAATACGTTTTCGGGCATGTTGCTGTTCACCGGCAGACCAAGCTCGCGCGCTCGGTCGCAGGTGATGGGATAATCATGCGTCCACGTGCCGCTGGTCATTAGTTTGGCGATCTCTTCCGCTTTTTCGCTGGGATATCTGTCTGCTAACAACTCACCCACCTCGTGTCGCATTTGCACGATCGCCTTTTCCGCCTGATCGGCGAGAATCAATGTCTTATCGTCCACTTCGGCGATTGGTTTCTGATGAGCCGCTTTCAAGATCGAAGCGGCGGGATATTCGCCAAGTTGCGGATCTACTGGCCCCAACACCGCGAACTCGGACATGACGATCTCATCCGCGGCCAACGCGAGTAACGTGCCGCCAGACATGGCGTAGTGCGGCACAAATACCGTGACCTTGCCTTTATGTTTGAAAATCGCGCGGGCGATTTGCGTCGCCGCCAAAACCAGGCCGCCAGGCGTGTGCAGCACCAAGTCTATAGGAATTTCCGGATCGGTTAGATGAATGGCGCGCAGAATCTCTTCACTGTCGTTAATGTCGATGTAACGGAATATCGGAAAGCCAAGCAGGCTCATCGTTTCCTGCCGGTGCACGAGAAGGACGACCCGCGATTTCCGTTCCTGCTCGATGAGACCGATCATGCGCTTCCGTGACGCTTCCAACAATTTCTGCTTGATGATCGGCTGGAGCGCCGAGAGCATGAAAAACAACCAGATAATATCCATTTTTATTTTCCTTCCGGTTTAGCGTTTTCGCGGTTCCCACGCCCATTCGAGACCGTATTCATCCGGTTGCAATTGCCGACGGCGCCGCAGAAACAATCGACAAAGAAGCATCCCACTCACAAATCCGCCCACGTGGGCCCACCACGCGATGCCGCCCACCTGCTGCGGATCGGCCAATGCCGCCGTGCCGCTAAACAGGTTAATGAAGAACCACAGGATAAGGTAAAGCACGGCCGGCACTTCGAAGAAGAACGGAAAGAAGAAAATCGGAAACAGAACAATCAGTCGCGCTGTTGGAAAAAATATCAGATAGGCACCAAGCACGCCTGCAATCGCACCGGAAGCGCCGACCGATGGAACGATCGAGTCCGGATTCGTAAACAGGTGCGCCAGACCAGCGATACTGCCACACAGCAGATAGAAAATCGCAAAGCGGACCGATCCCATCTCGTCTTCGACGTTGTCGCCGAAAATCCAGAGTGTCCACATGTTAGCGACGATGTGGAACCAGCCGCCATGCAGGAATTGATGCGTGAGAATCGGCCAGTAACTATCTACAGGAAACCCGACGTAAGCAGCCCAATCAGGGTGAGTAAAACGTGCCGGCACAAGGCCGAAAATATAAAAGAGTTGTTCGACGCCCTGTCGTGGAAGCATCAACTCAAAGAAAAAGACCAGCACATTGATAAGAATCAGCGCTCGCGTAACTACCGGCACGGAACGGCTCGGAACCGAGTCCTGAATTGGAAACATCCTGGCACCTAGTTATCGCATCAGCGTCATCAAACGGCTGCGACTGGGGACTTCCAACTTGGCGAAGATGGAATGAAGATGTTTTTTCACCGTTTCGAGACTCAACCCGCTTTCATCGGCAATCTCCTGATTGCTGTGCCCATCGCAAACCAAACGGGCCAAATTTTGTTCTCGGCTCGTAAGCCTGGCCAGATGCGACAAGGAAGCGCCGCTAGTTTGATATCGCTTTGCGCCGCTCTCGCGCAAATTCTCGAACTCGATAAGAAATTGCGGCCGCGCGACAGCGGCCGAGCCAATCTGTTTCAAACTGATAGTCGCGCGAAGATCGTGCCGCGTCGGATGCCAAACTGTCTCGTCTTTGAAATGGACCGGCGCAATGCCAAGCGGACTCAGCTGTTCCCATCGCTTC
>QHRJ01000329.1 GCA_003220075.1 Verrucomicrobiota bacterium | reverse complement strand
AATCACTAAAACGCGAAGGGTTGAAGCCTGACCGCGGAACTCACGGATGAATGCCGATGCAACGGCTAAAAAAGTGATCGCTCCCCTAGAAGATTGTTGAAGCAGCCATGTCGGCTGCTTGGTGCAAGGGATGCAGGCGGCACGCCTGCCACCACAGAGACTGTTTCGGGTGCGAGAGAGGCGGGGAGTTCTTCGAAGCTTCGCTTCGCCTCGGAGCCGTTGCCAAAGTCGCTTTGGATTAATTAGAGCAACCAGCCGCCACACGGTGAAGCGTGATGGTATCGCAGCGCCCGCTCGTCGCCCGGATCATTGCCGGGACCGCCCAGCAATTCGGTTTGGAGATTGTTGGCTAACCAGCTTACCACAATCGCTTTGTCAGGCTAGCGTAGATAAAACGGCCCGTAGGATCGTAAAGCAAGTGCGGGAAGTTGTTATTAGACCGAGGTGGATCGTGATCGAAAATGTTGTTGACGCCGAACGTGACTGTCGTCTCATCGAGCAGATATCGCCACGACGGCCAGCCATTAATCAGGCGCTCTTCTGGCTTGGTATGGGTTTGTATCTCATACGACGCCTGCACATCGAAGAACCATGTTTGCCTGACCCAATGCTGATTGATCCCGTTCGGGCCAAATAGGACGTCGTGAAAGCCGTCCCGGTAATGCGCAGTAAAGACCGTGTCAAAGCCGTGCCAGTGCCAGCCCAGTTGGGAAAGCCCCTTCCATTTGAGATACGCGTCCTCGAAAAATGGATTCGTAACGGAGCTGCGCAGTTCCTGTTCGGCTTGACCCGGGAGGAATGAGACCTGAAACGAATCCAGATATGTTGCCAGCGTGGTGGAGCGAAACGTGCCCACGATGGTTTGAAGTTCGTAGGCGATACTGAAATCGGCACCGCGCGCTTTCTGTGTTCCGGTATTTTGAAAGGCAACCTGAGTGATCATGACCAGATTACCGTTGGCATCACGAACCACGGATTCACCGGGAAAGGCGTTTCCGCTCTCGATGCGGGTAACTGTGCGTGCGGGGTCGGAAGAAGTTACCCGTCCGGTCGTCTCGATATCAAAAAGATCGATCGAAACGGTTAGGCCCGGAGCGAACTTTGGCGAATAGACGACGCCGGCAGTAAAGCTCCGCGAATCTTCCGGTTGCAGATCCGGGTTCGGCAGGAAAACTGTGGGAACAAAAACGGCCACCTCTTTCTTCGGATCAATGAGACTTTGAGGGGAGGAAAAGACCGACGCGTTTAATTGCGTCAGCGAAGGCAATCGATAACCTTCTCCCCAGGTTGCGCGCACCGTCAGTGAATTATCGAAAGGCTGCCAGCGGAGCCCAACCTTTGGTACCATTACATTGCTTCCGGTACTGAAGCTTTCGTAACGCGCTGCGCCCGTGAATTGGAGCGCATGCAAACCCGGTATGGAAAAGTTGTTGCCGAAAACAGGGATGTTCATCTCAACGTAGCCGGCGTATAAATTCCGGTTGCCGGACGCAGATCGCAATTGAAACACGGGGATGTCACCAGCTTCCAACCTCTTGTCTACGTCCTGCGACAGCATTTCATCCTGAAACTGCGCGCCGAACGCTAAACCAACTCCACCCGCAGGAAGGTCGAAAAGTCTTGTGCTGTAAATGTTCAGGTCGAACACGGCCAGCCCGCCGGTGTCCTCTTCGCGTGGATGAACAATGACGAAATCCGCGAGCCGGTAGTTGTTAGGGATCTTGCGGCGGAAATCTCCGAATGGATTGAATGGAATTGTGGTCCCGATGAATTGAAGGGACGCTGGATCAAAAATCGGATCAGCCGCATTCAGCACCCGATTGAAACGCGTCTTGGAAGGTGCGGTAAAATCAATCGTTGCATCAATATGGCTGTAGCGAAATGTCGCGTCGTAACCCCAGTTTCCGTCGAGCAGTTTGTCACCCCGAAGGCCGACAGTGGTAAAGAAAGCATCCGTGAGATTGTCAAATTTCTCGTTTCCAAATTCGAAAAGGGATGCCTGCGAGTTTCCGGAAATGATCTGCTGAAATGGATTAAAGGGGTTGTAGGCGCCTGGCGGAACGCCCGTGTCGGCATGGGAAGGCCCGCCCACCGTCGGGCCCGGCGCATGCGGGGGGATGGCAATAGTAACGCCGTTTACAGGCTGAAACGCGAGGGTGGGAGCCGGCCCGAAATCGTTACGCACGTCATCTCGCTCGAAAAACACGTCGCCGTAGGCCACCATCTGCTCACCGAATATTTTGTGATCGGCCATGATGAATGCGCCGTATCGCTCTGTGTCTGGCAGTTC
>QHRJ01000328.1 GCA_003220075.1 Verrucomicrobiota bacterium | reverse complement strand
GTCAGCTAACGCCTCTGAAAAAAGGTGTGCGCGCCCTCAATCAGACGAGGACGCGCACATCGGAGGGCCTATTCTTACCCTGAGACGCGATACAAGACACAACACAATGACATGATAAATCCGGCAACGAGGGCAGTATCGACCGAGATGGTGGAAGCACCGTCGCACGCGCTACAGTTGTTCGACCCGCCGGCCGACGCTGTCTACTCCATTGAAGCAGCGGCAAAGCTGGCAGGGGTACCGCGCCGGAGGATTCTTGTTTACTGCAAGCACCACCTTCTTTCGCCCTTGATCGACGATGGAGTCGAAGGCTATTCCTTCGATGGCGACGGGATTCGTTCATTGCGTCACATCGAAGCGCTCCGCACAGTCTGCGGCGACGATTTTGCCGGCATCAAAATCATCCTCGACCTGACTAAGGAGTTGGAGCATCTACAGGCGAATCCACAATAAGCTTTTTAGGCAAACCCATCACGAAAGGAGTCAGTATTATGGCTATGTATATCAGTCTTCTGCAGTTTACCGAACAAGGCATTCGAAGCGTCAAGGACACCACTAAACGGGCCGCCGGTGCCACAGCCGAGGCCGAGAAAATGGGCCTGAAGGTCAGGGATTCATTCTGGACGCTGGGCCCGTACGACGTCGTCCTCTTGCTGGAGGCGCCGGATGATCAGAGCGTGACTGCTTTTACCCTCAAGCTCGGTTCTCTGGGCAACGTGAAGACCCAGACCATGCGCGCCTTCCGCAGGGAAGAAATGGAAGGCATTCTGGCGAAAATAAAATAATTCGTCGCCTCACGGCAGCCGCAACTGATCCTGTTCTCGTTAGGAGTGAGCCTGAAGGCATTCTGAACTCCGAAAACCGAAGCCTCATTTTTGCTGACAAAACGGAAGCCGGCAGTCAGAATTCAGGGATGAGTTCACAAGCTTCCGGATTGCGTGTCGCGAGCGTGATTTTCGCGCTTTTTGCCATTGGCCATGTGGTGCGTCTGGTCAATCAAGCGCAGGTAACGGTCGCAACTTACCAAATACCGATGTGGGTAAGCGTGGTCGCGCTTATCATCGCTGCCGTATTGAGTATTTGGATGTGGCGACTCTCGTCTGCTCGGGGCTAAATCGTAGCGGTCGCGCGAGGACTACCAGACGCTGCCACGCAGGCGAAAGTCTGTTTCGGCGAGCCGCCGAAAGTCCGAGCCGGACTGGCGTGACATGCGAGGCGCGTGCGCTACCCGGATTGCAGAAGATTCGCGTCCATGATTCTAATCAAACGGCTGGTTCTGCGGCTAACGGTGGCACGGGGGCAGGAGCTTTGGCGCGGCGTTCTTTGAACTACCTGATGACGACGTAAAAGACGGTTTAAGAAAGAGGCCGAAGTGATCTCATCCGCTTTTTCCAGGTGTTTTCAGTTTACCTCGCGGTCTAGACCGTACTGGGCTCCGATTATTGGATAATAAGCAAGGATGGAAGAATTGAGGAATTCACCAAGCACAGCCAGCGCTTCTCCAAACCGCTGGCCGGCGCAGGGATGGGTAGGGCTGTTGCTCATCGCTATATGTTGGCCGTTGAACTGGACGATGAAAGGCGTCACGGCGTATCTTTTTTTCCCCTTATGGCTCGGATACATACTGGCGGTAGATGCGCTGGTGGCGGCGCGGAGAGAGAGTTCGATGTGGACACGGTCGCGGAAAGAGTTCGTGCTGCTGTTTGTGGCTTCTTCGCCGGTTTGGTGGATGTTTGAAGTGATTAACCGCCGCACGACGAACTGGGAGTACCTGGGAAGTAACCATTTCACAACATTCGAGTATTACCTGCTTTGCACGATTTCATTTTCGACGGTGATGCCGGCGGTGTTTGAGACGGCAGAGTTGGTCGGCACCTTTAAGTGGGTGGAGCGATTCACTTTTGGACCTCGGGTTCGGGAGACTGCAGCATTGGAACCGGGCTTCTTTTTAGCAGGCGCGGGAATGCTGCTGCTGACGCTGGTCTGGCCAAAATATTGTTATCCGTTTGTTTGGATGTCCCTGGTCTTGATTCTGGAACCGCTGAATTCCTGGCTGGGAAGAGAGCATTTCATGGAGTACTTGGAACGGGGGGATTGGCGGCCGATCGTATCGCTGTCGGTTGGGGCGTTGATTTGCGGCTTTTTCTGGGAGATG
>QHRJ01000327.1 GCA_003220075.1 Verrucomicrobiota bacterium | reverse complement strand
CTCGGCCTGATAGGGGGTGTAAGCGGTATACCAGCCGGGGTTTTCGAGAATGTTCCGCTGGATCACCGGCGGCGTGATGGTGTCGGAATACCCCGCGCCGATGAAATTTCGCGCAATCTTATTTTTCGACGCGAGCGCACGCAATTCCGCTAGCGCTTCGGTCTCACTTTTCGTCTTTGGCAATTCGAGTGGCCGATTCAGCCAGATGTTTTTCGGAACGGTGGCATCGAGTAGGGCGTCCAAATTTTCGAAGCCCAGCTCGCGCAGCATTTGCGCGACTTCGTCCGCATTCGGGCCGATATGACGATCGGCGAACGTAGCGACGGCCTTTGGCGTCGCGACGAAGTTACCCGGTGCCGATTTTTTCTGCGTTTTTGCTACCGGTTTTTCAATCGTCTCCGTCTCGCCCGAATGCATTGTGAAAGATTACGGAGCGCGATGGGTGCTTCAAGTGAAGCGAAGCGCCCTCGGCGCTACAAGATAGTCATCCTTGGACTCCCCTCGGAATGACAGCGTTGTAGCTGCCGCCGCCTCTGGCGGCAGAATTTTGGGTCATCTGCCGTTGAGGACAGCGGCAGCTACACCATTTCGCGCCGGGATCCCTCGACCTACGCTCGGGATGACCGCTACCGCGAGTCGTACGTCTCCACTCCGTGTTCGCGCAATTTTTTGCGCAGCACGGCCAAATGCTCGCGGGTTCGTGTTTCTACCGTGCAAAGGACATGAACCGCCGAAACGTCTGAGCCGGCAAAGGCGCGATCGTGCATCACCTGTTTGATGCTTGCGCCGCTCGCCGCAATTTGCGCGGTCAAGTCCGCCAGTCCGCCGGGTCGATCGCTGATGACGGCAACGAAGCGCGACAGCCTTCCATCGGCGACAAGGCCGCGTTCGATCACCCGGCTCAAGACGTTCGGATCAATATTTCCGCCACAAAGCAGAAGCACGATGCGTTTGCGGGCAAAATTCCGCAGTTCGCCGGACAAGCATGCGGCCAGAGGAGTGGCAGCAGCCCCTTCAACCACGCCTTTTTGCAGCTCGACGATGCGCAAAATAGAAAGCGCGATTTGTTCCTCGGTAACGATGACAGCTCGATCAACCCGCGACTTCGCGATCTCGAATGCATTTTTGCCGACTTGCGGAATGGCCAAACCATCGGCCAGCGTCGGTTGCATTTCGATCCGCATCGGTTTGCCCGCTTTCAATGCGGCTGAGAAACTTGCGACGTTTTCCGCTTCGACCGCGATGATTTTCACTTTCGGTCGCTTGGTTTTCACTGCCAGCGAAACGCCCGCGATTAACCCGGCTCCGCCAACCGGCACGATCACCGCATCGACGTTTGGAACTTGCTCGAGAATTTCCAAGCCCATTGTGCCCTGACCGGCAATGATCGCCGGATCATCGTAGCCATCGATGTAGGCCAACTTATCTTTCGCCGCGATTTCGTGCGCGCGCGTTTTCGCTTCCGCAAAATCTTCGCCGTGCAGGACGACTCGAGCGCCGAGTTTCTGGCAATTGGTCACTTTGATCAGCGGCGCATGCTTTGGCATAACGACAGTCGCGGGCACACCCAGCAATTTGCCCTGGTAAGCGAGGGCCTGGCCGTGATTTCCAGCGGAGGCTGCGATGACACCGCGCTTTTTCTGGTCGACGGGCAATTGTGAAAGAACGTTGCGCGCGCCGCGTTCCTTGAAACTTCCCGTGCGCTGCAAGTTGTCAAGCTTGCAGAAAATTTCCATCCCGGTGAGCTCGCTCAACGGAATCGAAGGCAGACAGGGTGAGTAATAAACCGCACCTTTGCTTCGCTCGCGTGCTGCTTCGATGTCAGCGAAACTGACCACGCGGTTTGCATACACCGCGACGAAAGATGCGGCAACGATTTCGGAGACTCGGTGGCTTCGCTCAGGTCAGAACAACCGCGTCAAGTGACGCCCGTACTGTTTCAGCCAATTGTTGTGGATCGAACGGCTTCGACAGAAAAGGCAGGTCGCTAGATGGAGTGCCGATAGTCGTCATTTCGGGCAAATAACCGGAGGTCAGCAGAATTTGCGTCGAAGGGCTGTTGATCCGCATCCAATCAGCAAAGTCGCACCCGCTCATATCAGGCAGCACGATGTCACTGACCACGAGATTGATGGCGGTATTCTCAATCAGACGCTTGGCTTCGTCGGCGCGAAA
>QHRJ01000326.1 GCA_003220075.1 Verrucomicrobiota bacterium | reverse complement strand
GTTTGTCTAAATCGACGATTTGGAAATCCCCGTTCCTTGCTAAGAAAAGCAACTGCGTGTTGCGTGACGCACCCACCCGTTTCATCGTTGGTTTATGGAAACGGAAAAAGCGACTTTTGGCGCGGGCTGTTTTTGGGGAGTGGAAGAAACCTTTCGCAAATTGACAGGCGTTGTCGACACGGCGGTTGGTTACGCCGGTGGCAGCAAAGAGAACCCGACTTACGAAGACGTTTGCACGGATGAAACCGGACACGCCGAGGTCGTGCAGGTTGAATTTGATCCGGCGAAAATCTCCTATCGCGAGTTGCTTGATGTTTTCTGGGCAAATCATAATCCGACAACGCTGAACCGGCAGGGGCCCGACGTTGGCACACAGTATCGCTCCGTCATTTTTTATCATTTGCCGGAGCAAAAAACCGCGGCGGAAGAATCCAAGAATGCGCTAACAAAGAGCGGGCGATTCAAGCGCGAGATTGTCACGCAAATCGAAGCGGCGCCGAGATTTTTCCGTGCCGAGGAATATCATCAGCGTTACCTGGAAAAGCGCGGTCTTTCGCATTGCGCGATTTGATGGCCCGCGAAGTTCTTCATACGAAGAGGTTCGCCAGTGACGCTGCGAATTTCATTCTAAAAAACGCGCGCGAGTCATTCGACCAGCGCAACGAATTTCGGATCGCGCTCTCAGGCGGGAATACGCCGCGTTTGGTTTATGCGGAAATGGCAAAACGCGATTTACCGTGGGAAAAATTTCTTTTTACCTTTAGCGACGAACGCTGCGTGCCACCAGAAAATGACGAGAGCAATTTCCGAATGGCAAACGAAGCGCTGTTTCAGCCGGCATCAGTGCCGGATTCATCGATCCTGCGAATGCGCGGTGAGATCGAGCCCGTTCTGGCCGCAAAGGAATATCAAACGCAGCTGGATGCGTTGGCCGCTAAGGGGCGAATTTACGAACACGATTTGATTTTACTTGGGCTGGGCGATGATGGACACACCGCGTCACTTTTTCCGGGAACTGAGGCGCTCTCGGAAACCGAGCGGCGCGTCGTGGCCAATCACGTTCCCAAATTGAATTCGTGGCGACTAACGTTCACCTTCCCATCAATTTTTGCAGCCCGGACGGTTTGTTTCCTTATCGGCGCGAACAAAGATCCGAAATTGATTGAGCGCGTTTTTTCTGGAGACCCCGCTCTTCCGGCCGCGCGGGTGGATCAGAACGCGAAAAGAGTAACGTGGATTATCGAACAGAAATCGTGATCTACTTGTTTTACGAGCGGTTTCAAAAGTGAAATCGGCGATGCAAATTCTCGTAGAATGCTCTCATCCTAACCTTCTCCTCCCGGGAGAAGGAACCACCTCTCCCATTGGGGAGAGGGTCAGGGTGAGGGTTTCCGAGTTTTACAACCACTTCTAGACTCGGCCTGAATGCAGACAATCATTGTCACCGGTTCATCCGGCCTGATCGGTTCGGAAACGGCGAAACGGTTCGCGCAGGGAGGGCTGCGCGTCGTCGGCATCGACAATGATATGCGGGCGGAGTTTTTCGGGGCGGAGGCTTCGACCAAATCAACGCGTGACGAGCTGGTGAAAAACTTGCGCGAGTATGAGCATTACGAACTGGACATTCGCGATGCCGAATCCATCAGCGCGCTCTTTGCTAAACATCGCGGCACGATTCGCGCCGTCGTGCACACTGCGGCGCAACCGTCGCATGATTGGGCGGCCCGCGATCCGCAAACCGATTTCACTGTTAATGCCAACGGCACCCTGAATTTGCTCGAGGCGGCGCGCGAAAATTGCCCGGAAGCGCCCTTTGTCTTCACGTCAACAAATAAAGTATATGGCGATACTCCGAATCG
>QHRJ01000325.1 GCA_003220075.1 Verrucomicrobiota bacterium | reverse complement strand
AATGGGCTCGGCCACTGGCGCCGTCGTTTCCGTAGCAATTTGTCGTGAACTCGCGCCGGTGCTCTCGGCATTAATGGTGAGTGGTCGTGTCGGCGCGGCTATGTCGGCGGAAATCGGGACGATGAAAGTGACTGAGCAAATCGATGCTCTTCGCGCCCTCGCGGTTTATCCGGTCGATTACCTGGTCGTTCCGCGCGCGCTGGCGATGATGATTTCGATGCCATTGCTGACGGCGGAATGCATTGGCTTCGGAATTATCGCGAGCTATCTCATCGCCATCGTCGTCCTGGACATTAACGGGACATATTATCTCGACAACATGGTTCGCTGGACCCGGATGCGCGATCTCATTATGGGAACATCGAAAGCCTTCGTCTTCGGCATCCTGATTGTTTTCATCTGCTGTCACAAAGGATTGACCACGCGCGAAGGGGCGGTGGGGGTGGGGCGGGCCACGACCGAAGCGGTGGTGGTTTCGTCGCTGGCGGTCTTGATTTCGAATTTTTTCCTGACCATGGCGCTGAATATTGTTTATCCAGCAGGGTACCAATAGGTAGAAGTGTTGTAGCTGCTGCCGTCACCGACGGCAGGGACCAAAGATTCTGCCGCTGAGACGGCGGCAGCTACAACGACAGCCGGCAGCTACGCCCGTGACATGAGTCATAATCAACCCTTGCGCCTCGACCGAATATTCCAAATTTATGATCCGCCTCTCTTTTTCGTCACTTTTTGCACGGCGCGTCCGCGGAAAATTTTGGCCGACACTCGCGCTCACAGTGCTTTCATTGATTATGCGAAAAGAGCATTTGATCATAACGTGGCGGTTGGGCGCTACGTGATAATGCCCGATCACATACATCTCTTTGTCGCGGGCGACCATGAATTCGATCTCGGAATGTGGGTGCGAGGGTTAAAACGCTTTCACCACTGGGAAAATCACAGCCCTTTTGGCAACACGGATTTTTTGATCACCTGATTCGCAATACTGAGAGTTACGCCCAGAAATGGGATTATGTTCGAGAAAATCCTGCTCGTGCCGGGTTGGTCAGCACAGCAGAGAACTGGGAATATCAAGGTGAAATCGCCTTAATCGATCGCGTCTGATCGTTATGACGGACAAATCCCTTTCTGCAGCTGAGACGGTGCCTGCTAAAACGCTTCTCCGACGGGATACCAATGAGCGCGACCGCGCGTTGTAGCTGCCGCCGTCGCTGGCGGCAGGATCGATTGCCATGACCTTGGGGAACCCACCGCGTTTAGATCGAATCCGAAGATACGATCCGCCCTTGTTTTTGTTACCTTCTGCACGCCAACACAACGAAGCGTTTTGGCGATGAAGGTTGGCCGTTTCAAGGTGAAATTGTGGAGATCGACCACACATGAAAGAATCTGCCGCCAGTGACGGCGGCAGCTACAGCGCTTGGGATGGCTGCATAAGACAGGTTGAAGGTTGAAGTTTGATGGTTGATTGAAAGCTGAATGGCAGATGTCCCTCAAGCATCCTTGAGCAATGGTGCGATGATCGCGGTGCGCGATTTGCGCAAGGCCATCGGCGGGGAAGAAATTTTGCGCGGGGTCGAGCTTGATGTCGCGGTTGGTGAAACGCTGGTGATTATTGGGCGAAGCGGAGGCGGAAAATCAGTCCTGCTCAAGCATCTCATCGGATTAATGCAACCGGATGCGGGCGAGATCTGGGTCTCGGGCAAGAATATCATTGGAATGAGCGAACGACAGCTGACCGCGATCCGGCAGAAAGTGGGCATACTTTTTCAAAGCGGGGCGCTTTTTGATTCCATGACAGTGGAAGACAACATCGCGTTTCCGCTGCGCGAGGCGGGCATGCGCGATGTGAAGGCGATGCGGGCGCGAGTCAACGAAGTGCTGGAGGTGGTTGAGCTGGAAGGCGAGAACGCAAAGATGCCGGAAAGCTTGAGTGGCGGAATGCGCAAACGCGTTGGCCTCGCTCGCGCCATTATCCGCCGGCCGTCGTGCGTGCTTTACGACGAACCGACGTCCGGGCTCGATCCCGTGGTTTCCGATAGCATCAATCGGCTGATCCGTCGTTTG
>QHRJ01000306.1 GCA_003220075.1 Verrucomicrobiota bacterium | reverse complement strand
CACCGCGCGTGTTTCCGGCCAGGGCAACGGCCAATATTGAAATCAAAATTCCCAAACGCATTTGAGCACTGTTTGACGGGATTAAATAGAGCGCAACCCGTGCCAGCAAAGAGCGGCCTCACGGGATCTGAGCCAGAGGTCAAAACCAGCCCTAGATGCAGCGTACGCCAAGTCAGTATCGGCGAGACATGATGGGCCAGTTCACCGAGACGATTAACCTAGAGACGAACGCTGACAATCAGAATTTCCGGCATCATCGATCCTGGCTACAACCCTCGCATATTTGCAGATGCGCCCAGCCTGCCCGCGCCGTACATTTTCACCTGATGCATGATTTGTTCGCCAAAAGCGAGGCGGAAAACCTGGAGCGCGTCAGTGCCGCCGCTCCCCTCGCAGCGCGCATGCGTCCACGCACACTCAATGAATTTGTCGGACAGGAACATATCCTCGCGCCGGGAAAACTTCTGCATCGCGCAATCGAGGCCGATCGCTTGCCTTCGCTAATTATTTCGGGCCCGCCCGGAAGTGGCAAAACAACGCTGGCTTATGTCATTGCCGAGATGACCCACTCCGAATTCATTCGGTTGAGTGGAGTGGAAAGTAACGTGGCGGAGATGCGCAAAGTGGTGGCTGCAGCGGCTAATCGGCTCCGAACTTCTGGCCGCAAGACGATCGTCTTCATCGATGAGATCCATCATTTCAATAAAGCGCAGCAGGATATTTTGTTGCCCGACGTCGAGAGCGGAAATCTGAGACTAATCGGGGCCACCACCTACAATCCGTACTTTTACGTTAACAGCGCACTCGTCTCCCGCTCGCTCGTTTTCCGGCTCGAGCCGCTCACGATCGAACAGCTTGAAACTTTGATCGACCGCGCGCTGGCGGATTCCGAGCGCGGTCTCGGCAAATACAACGTCAAAATGGACGCGGACGCGCGTCGGCATCTCGCCAAACTGAGCGACGGCGATGCGCGTAAATGCTTAAACGCGCTCGAAGTTGGGGTTTTGACAACGCCACCTTTCGGAGAAACGGGCTCCCACCTGTCCCAATCTTCCTCGCACAAGGGAAAGGACGCGCCGAAGCGCGTCCCTCCCCCCGGCGTTATTCACTTCACCCTCAAGGTTGCGGAGGAGAGCATTCAAACCAAGGCGGTCGTTTATGACAAGAAAGGCGATGCGCATTACGACACGATCAGCGCATTTATTAAAAGCATGCGCGCCTCGGATGAAAAAGGCGCGATCTATTGGCTGGCGAAAATGTTGCACGCCGGCGAAGACTTTCGTTTCATCGCGCGTCGCATCGTAATTTTCGCAAGCGAAGATGTCGGACTGGCTGACCCGGAAGCACTTCCGCTCGCAATCGCGGCACAACATGGAGTTGAATTTGTCGGAATGCCGGAAGCACGCATTCCACTTGCTCACGCCACCGCTTACATGTGTCGAGCAAAGAAAAGCCGCGAAGCCTACGAAGCGTTAGCCGCTGCCAGCGAGGAGATCGAGTCCGAACAAACGCAGCGCGTCCCGGAGCATTTGAAAAACAAGCATTTTCCGGTGAATCCGGAAGGGTAAGACTGTCATCCCGAGCGAAGTCGAGGGATCCCGCCGCGAAAGCTTATAGGTAACTTGCACGGGATCCCTCGACTTCGCTCGGGATGGCGGGATTTTAGCTTGTGCAAAAGGAGCAAGCTCTTGCCGCAAGACTACACCCGCGCTTGCGAGATTGGTTTTTCGCGAGTTTTCCGAGTTTCACTCATGCGCAGTTGCTCTGCATTCCAGCGGTTCTCAAGCGCGAATCGATCTTGCTAACCTCGCCAACGGGAAGCGGGAAGACGCTGGCGGGGTTTCTTGGTGTTTTTGATTCGCTCCTCCGAGAACTTGAATCCAACGAACTGAAACCGGGCGTGCGCTGTATCTACATTTCGCCGCTGCGCGCCCTCGCCTATGACATCGAGAAAAATCTGAGAGGGCCAATCACCGGGATGGGTCTGGAAAAGGAACTGCGCATTCATTTGCGCACCGGCGATACGGCCGTAAGCGAACGCACGAAATTTCGGAACAAGCCGT
>QHRJ01000040.1 GCA_003220075.1 Verrucomicrobiota bacterium | reverse complement strand
TTGTTTAACCTGCTCGTTCTAATCTCAATAGAAGTGGGTGTCCGTTCTGCCGTGAAGCTGTTCTTCCCAAACAAGGAAGTCAGTCTAGCACGTAGGGCCGCCTGGACCTATGACGAGCTCCGGAGAATGACTGGGCATCCCTTCCTTCAGTTCAACGGCGTACCATCAACGACCGGCGAGATATATCGTGTGCTGAAGCCAGGAGGTCGCGGCAACCAGGTGACCGTAAACTTAAGTACCTTCAATAACTTCGGCTTTGTCGGTCGTGACTTTGCCTACGCCAAGCCCCCAGGAGTTATTCGCATTGCCGCTCTCGGCGCGTCGACAACTGCCGATGGCTACCCCGCCATGTTGGAAGAATACCTCAATGCCAGAGTTGCGGCTCAATCCAACCGATTCGAAGTGATGAACTTTGGCCAAGGCTACTGGACGAGCGCACATGTTCTCGTGAATTTTGTCTTGAACGTCATTGACTTTGCCCCTGACTATGTTATCATTCACCAAGCTGCAAACGATGAGCACGCGCGTGCTTCCGAGGCAGAGTTTAGAGGTGACTATTCACATTATCTGAAGGTCTTTCAGCCGCCGCGGATTATTGACAGATACATCCTCCGAGTAAGCGTTCCCTACCGGGCGTTGAAGTTTTACCTGAACCCAAATCCGGAGTGGACGTTCATAGAACCCGCCTCGCAGATCCGCCGGAAAGAGCCTCAACGTCCGCTGAATGCGCGCGAGCTTGGGGTCTTTCGACGTAACATCGAAACCATCATCGATGTCGCTAGTGCGCGGCAGATCAAAGTCGTTCTCACGACAATGCCCCACTCGACGGATGAACGTTACCCTCATCTCCAGCGCCACTATATCGATCAATTCAACGAAGTGTTGAGATCCATCGCCGCGAACAATGATCGGCTCCTGTTCGTGGATCTCGACAAGCTGATGACGGGAAAGGACAATCATCTCTTTCTCGATGTGGTTCACGTGAATGATACCGGGAGGCGGATGAAGGCAGAGTACCTTGGTAAATGCATCATTGACGATGAAGAGCGCACGCTTCTGAAAGCGCCGTAATGAGTTAGCTCAATTGTTTTATGAGTAGGCCTCATCAAATTGATGCCGTTGAGATCACCGTCGGGGATTTGTTGGGCTTCGGCCAATGGTAGTCGTGAGATAATTCAAGAATTCGTAGTCCGTGAATCTAATCGCAACCCACATTGCCAGCTTGGTCGGCCTGCATCTGCCGCCACAGCTTGCCCTTTTTCTCACACTTGCCTTTATGGTCTTCCTTTTCCGACGTGACATTCGGGAAAAGCCTGATGTCAGCGGCGCGCTTTGGCTTCCACTCCTTTGGCTGGTGCTCGGTTGCTCAAGACCTTTTTCCGAATGGCTCAGTATCTTCGGCTTGCCCGTGGGCGGCGGTGTTTCAAACGAAGAGGGAAGTCCAGTGGATGCGTCTTTTACTTACGCAATAGCGACAGCGGGCCTTTTTGTCCTCATTAATCGGCAAGTCTCTCTTTCAGAGGTTTTGCAACGAAATGGGTGGATAGTAGCCTTTATAGCTTACTGTTTCATTTCCATTGTTTGGTCCGATTATCCTTTCATTACATTCAAACGGTGCACCAAAATTTCTCTTCATCCGATCATGGCGCTGATCGTTCTTACAGAACCGGATTTCAAAGAAGCGCTGATACGGTTGATGAAGCGATGTGCCTATGTAGTCGTCCCGATTTCCATTCTCTGGATCAAATACTATCCTCAGTTGGGACTGAGTTACGACGAATGGAGTGGCATGCAAGTAATCCAGGGCATCGCCGTCGGCAAAAACTCACTGGGTGCAGATTGTCTGATCTTGGGTTTCTTTTTCTTTTGGCATTTGCTGCAAACCTGGCGAACCGAGCGGAACACTCAACGTCGAAACGAGCTTTGGTTGACCGCCGGGTTCTTGATCGGTGTTTTGTACGTTTTAAGACTGTCGCACAGTGCCACAGCTACCATATGTCTATTTGTAGCGATACTGATAGTCGTTTTTGTCGGCATCCGCCCTAGAATTAAGAATTTTATTGGAACGTACATGTTAGCAGCACTAGTTCTCCTTGTCGCAGCAGAACTGGCATTTGGGATTTCAGAGCGTTTGTCCGAGAGTCTGGGTAGGGGCTCGACACTGACTGGCAGAACAGATCTCTGGGCACACTGCCTAGAATTTCAGTCCAGTCCGATTCTTGGGGAAGGATTTCAAAGCTTTTGACGCCCTGAGCTTTTTCGAAATTTTGAATGGGGACGATATCGATTGGGCATGCTCGCGGCAATATTACTGCGCGGTTGGACGGAATCATGCTTCACACCAGGTAGTGCCCTCTGGTTTGTTTTCTATATCATTGCGATGGACTATCCACTAACTCACCTCACGGCTGTGCAACCATCTGTCCGGGTTGCGAGATCAGAAAAGACCCCGGAATTCGCGTATGCCGAGGCATAACCCTAACGCGGGCGTTTTCTTTGGTACGGATATTGCAGCAAAAAAAGGAGTACATGAGATATATGGGAAATTATAGACATCTCGGACAAACGGCAGCAGAGATTCAGGCACGACTTCCGGCTCAAGTACACGCGCATTGTGGCGCTGCTGGCCGGGCGGCATGCCATTTGCCTTCCCCTTGCGATTCGCCGTTTCGGCTGCGGCCGAATGATGCAGTTCCCTCCCGGCTGTCTGCGCTCCTCGCCGCGCTACTTTTCGCCGCTTCCGGCGCGGTGCAAGCGAAAACCATTGATGCTCTTAGTCCTTCCTTTTTCGATGTCAGCAACGCCATAGGCTCTGCTGTTGACGGTGACACGGTAGCTGTGCCCGCCGGAACAGCGACTTGGACCGATCAGCTCGTTGTTACCAAGGCGATCACGTTAATGGGAAAGACCACGACGGATTCGGTAGCCGGAACTGCCCAAGATAACACGACCATTACTTCCAATACTACTGCAGCGAGCTTGATCCAACTTAACACATGCTCTCCTGCGTCCACTTGCGGGGCGAAAACATATCGCATTACCGGCATCACCTTCCGTGATGCGCGGGCTACTAAACACGTTATCGCCATAAGAGGTCAATCAAACCAAGCCAGAGTGGACCATTGCCATTTCGGCATTAACTATAGCAGTGTTATTTTGATAACTGATGGCGTCTACGGCGTAGCTGACCACAACGTTATGGCTGTCTGTGGCGGTTGCCAACCTTTCAAGGGCGACAACGGCAACGTTGGTTCGAGTGATGGTTCGGGTGACGCTGCTTGGGCGCTTCCGGCGGAGTGGAGTTCCGGGCACTTTTTTTTCATTGAGGATAACCTGTTTACTGGCGGTGGAACAAACCTGCGGGGCATCTATGACGTTACCATAGGAGGTAAGGCCGTCATTCGTTACAATAAACTGGTCAACATGGTGCTGTCGGGCGCGCACGGCACTGAGGGCGGGCAAGGCGTAAGGGGGAGCCGCGCGTTGGCGATGTATGGCAACACTATCAGCAACACAATCTCAGGGACACCAGGCGGGACGCGCAGCGGCGGGATTTTGTTTTATAACAACACTGAGATTAGCAAGCCCGCGAGTCCCAACCACTTCACCCTTAGCTACTACAGAGAATATACCAGCTTTGCTGGTGGATCGTGGAAGGGTGCTAACGGCGCTAACTCGTGGGATATCAACGAGACAGAAGGAACCTCCACAAGCACAATAGGAACTGGTGGATATAATGCTGGTCACTCCTCGCATGTGTATGCTTCTGGAACCGTTGCTAGCGGTAGTGGCACATCATTAAAGAGCAGCGGCGCGCCCAATTGGCCTACTGATAAGTGGAAGAATTTTCAAGTTAGAAGGGTTTCAGATGGGAAGCTCAGTTTCATTTGGGGGAACAGTAGCGATACTCTAAATCTTGAATCGAGTTGTATAAATGGTGGCTGCACCGAGGCAAACCCCAAGGATTCAACATGGTGGAAGAACGGCGACCAATACGAAATCCGTCGAGTCCTCGTTGCCTTGGATCAATCGGGTAGAGGACAGGGCGATCTACTTTCCGGGACGAAGCCGACGCCGGTGGCATGGCCACATCAACAGCTTGAGCCGTGCTACTCGTGGAACAATAGGAATCCGGACGGCGGTCACATTGATCTTGGAGCCGCCACTGCGGCCAACAGCATTGTTCTAAACCGCGATTATTACAACGAGGTAGCTGGTGGCCAACAGACCAGTTCGACCTCTCCTTTCAATGGAACCAGCGGAGTAGGTTGGGGCACGTTAGCCAATCGTCCTACTAGCGGTGTAGGCGGAACAGATATAACCGGAGCTACAACAAATCCCCCCGGCACCGCCTATTGGGCTACAGATGTTGCCAGCGTGAACGGAAGCACAGATAAGGGCGCGCTCTATGTTTGGAGGGGCGGTGGTTGGGTACTCTATTATCAGCCTTACACCTACCCGCACCCACTGACTCGTGATCTGCAGCCTCCCAGCAACCTTCAAGTCGTTCCTTAAAGTAAATCTGTTCGTTGCTCCTGTCAGTCATGGCCTTAGCGGAGGCCGGTCCTGCGCCTGAAGCCTGCCTGCCGCTTTGAAGCATAGTGAATCGTAAATCCATTGCCTTACCAAATGAATGCATTCTAGTCACTGGGTCCAACGGTTTTATTGGCTCAAAGGTGGTGGAGAAGCTTCTCGAATACGGCTTTGCCAATCTCCGCTGCTTTGTTCGACCCTCGAGTAAACTTGATCGTCTGAAAAAGCTGCTCGGCGAGGTGCACCGCCAAAATGTAGAGTTCGTCATCGGCGATCTTCTATCGGAAGACGATTGCCGGAAAGCTACTGCAGGGGTTTCAATCATTTATCACCTCGCCGCCGGCATGGAAAAATCATTTGCCGGCGCATTCATGAATTCGGCTTTGGCTACCCGCAATCTGATTGATGCATTTCTTGAGCGGGGTGAACCAAAACGATTTGTCAATGTCAGTTCCTTTGCTGTTTATTCGAACCTAAGTTTAAAACGTGGCGCTCTCTTGGATGAAACTTGCCCATTGGAAGATGCCCCTCAGGAACGATTTGACGCTTATGGTTTTGGCAAACTCAAGCAGGAACAAATCGTCAGGGAGTATGGTAACGAGCACAATCTGGCTTACGTCATTCTGCGCCCGGGATACGTATTTGGGCCAGGCAAGCGCGAACTAAACGGTCGTGTCGCAATCAATACGTTTGGGTTTCTTATTCAGGTAGGTGGATCACATCTTCTGCCACTGACTTTTGTCGATAACTGTGCGGAGGCTATTGTGCTCGCTGGTCTCACGGCCGGAATCGACGGAGAGCTTTTCAATGTTGTAGATGACGAGCTCCTCAGCGGCAGACAATTTCTGAAGCTGTACAAGGCTAAACTGGAACGATCTTCAGTGCGTATGCCCTATGTTGCTGCATATGGGCTCTGTTTCCTGTGGGAAAAATATGCTAAGTGGTCAAATGGGCAGCTCCCAGCGGTTTTCAATCGTCGCCGCTGCGCGGCAGAATGGAAAGGGAACCGCTACTCGAACCAGAGGCTTCACGAACGGTTAGACTGGAAGCCGAGGGTGCCGATGAAAGAAGCGATGGAGGCGTTCCTCGCCCAGTTCGATACGAATGGCGAGGACAGAGATCAGATGTCAGAGCTCGGAAGTCACCTGTCAGAGGCTGACGTTAAAAGATAGCTATGCAGATCACTTTCGAGTATTTATCAAAATCTCGTCACAGGATCTTAACCGAAAAATGCCGTGAGGTTGGAGCGCTGCTAGGAACCATGATAAACGCGCCGACCTCTTTCATTTTGAAATCGTCTGACCCAGTCGTCTGATCTGACTTCCGAACCTCTGATCTCTGAAAGCTATGCTCCGTATCGCGATAATCGGTTGCGGGAAGGTCGCTGACCAGCATGTGGATGCAATCCATCGCGTGCCCGAGTGCGAGATTGTAGCATTGTGCGATCAGGAACCGCTGATGGCACAGCAGCTGGGGGAGCGCTTTCGGATCCCGGCATGTTTTTCCGATGCGGAGGAGATGTTGCAGGCGACCTCTCCTGATGTGGTTCACATCACCACCCCGCCACAGAGCCATTATTCGCTTGCCAAACAGTGCCTCGAATCTGGAAGCCATGTTTATCTGGAAAAACCTTTCACAATCACGGCCGATCAGGCGGAATCGTTGATCCACTTGGCTGAAGATCAGGAGTTAAGAATAACCGTCGGCCACAATTACCAGTTCACTCTCGAGATGATGGAGATGCGTCGGCTGATATCGGGCGGCTATCTTGGCGGCAGGCCGATTCATCTCGAAAGCTACTGGTCGTACGATTTGGGAGGCTCGATGTATGCTGGGGCTTTCCTCGGGAGCAACGCTCATTGGTTACACAGGTTACCGGGCCAGTTGTTTCACAACATCATCAGCCACGGAATTGCTAAGCTCGCTGAATTCCTTGATGACGATGTTCCGCTGATCGTCGCCACGGCACATCGAAGTTCGCAGCTCGGCAATCGTGGCGAGTCCGATTTGATGGACGAGTTGAGAGTGCTCCTCCGGGACAAACACGAGACCACGGCACTATTTTGCTTTTCCACCCAGTTCAAGCCGGCCTTAAACCAGCTCCGAATTTACGGTCCGCGTAACTCGCTAATGGTAGACATTCTGACTGGCACGCTGGTCAGGAATTCAGGGGCGTCGTACAAGAGCTATCTCACGTATTTTATTCCACCGCTGAACAATACACGAGAATACTTTAGAAACCTGAGGCTGAACGTCGCCAATTTCATCCGTCAGCGGCTTTATCAAGACTTCGGAATGAAGGAACTAATTGAACGCTTTTACAATAGCATTCGTCTGGGCGCCCCACTTCCAATTCCACACCGTGAAATTCTTTTAACAGCCCGAATCATGGATGAAATCTTCGCCCAAATTTACCCGGTGTGTACCAAAGCGCCACACTCTTCGTCCCGACAAGAAGAATTGGCTACACCTGTCCGATCTCTGCTTGCCGCGCCGAAGTCTTGACGAAGGCGGGACCACGTTTCAACGTTGTAACCTTGCAAGGCTTTAACGAAGCGAAAGCCTTTGGCTGTAGTATGAAATATGTGCTCATTACGCCAGCGCACAACGAGGAAGGCGGTAGAAGGGTTTTCTGCATTGGAACCATCAATCTTGAGATTTCAAAGCGAATAGTAAAATAGACGAGGCGAGCTGAACCGGGGGGCGAGTTTATGCAAATGACATCTATAATAAAGAACGACAGATTTCTCTCCGAGTACACTACTCAGGATGCGATCTCGAAATATAGCCGGGCCACAGCCGGTTGCGGCGTCAACTATCTACTAGATCATGACTATAAAGAAATTTATCTGGCAGCTTTGAACCTATTGCCGGCGGGACTGCGACAAGAAGGTATCCGTATACTCGAATTCGGTTGCGGAACGGGAATGAATCTCCTTCACCTGATCTCGGTCTTGGAGAAGGGGCCCATAAATATAGAAACAGCTGTTGGGACTGATTTCTCGCCGGTTATGATTGAAGCGGCCAAGCGCGAAACAAGACATTTTGTGGGGGAAGCGGCTGCGCAAAAGATCCACTTCCACGTCTCTAAAAATGAGACTCTGCTGGCCGATCTTTCCGCCTCGACCGGAATAGAGGCGTCAACCCTTAAGCACTCATTTCATTTCGTCTTCTCGGTAAATACGATTCGCTACTGTCATGCGGGCAAAACGGAATTTGAGTGTGTCCAGGGCATTTCCGATTTGCTTGTGCCCGGAGGAGTATGTGTTGTTATCGATATGAACAAGCGTTTCCCACTTTTCCGGACTGAGGCGAAAAATCGGTTACGCTGGAAAAAGAGAGAAGAGTGCTACATTGCAACGCTGGAAGAGTACGTCGCGCCTTTCGTCAAAACAGGGTTCGAGATAATAAGAAGAGAAAATTTTTGCTGGATTCCTCACTCGGCGGGTCCGGGACTCCGCGACCTGATGAAGGGACTGTCGCCTTTCCTTAACTCGGTGGCTAAGTCCCGCGCCATGAGGTGTCTGGTTGTCGCACGAAAACCACAATAACAAGACCTTGCAGCTTTAAGGTGGGCAAGCAAGAGACCTTTTATGTGAGACAGGAGGCCTCGTTGATCGGCAGCCCTGACTCGCCGGAAACCGGAAACCTGGCTAAAGTGCTACGTTTCTTTGGCGTCGCTTTTCGTTTTTCATCAACAGCCGAATTTCTGGCAAACGAGGATTGCCGAAGTCTGAGCAAAATCAGACTATTCGTTTCGTCAGACACTTTATTGGAAATACTAACGACATTAGAGGACAACCCCGCCGGAATTCATTGGTGGGAGAATCGAGTTCACTCGGCATTTGTTTACGCAGGGAATGATTCTGAAACTCTGCCGAAACTGGTGCGGCACCTTACCGGGGATGACAGGTCCAGTCTCCATAAGGTCAACGGTGGCGTTGGAGATGTCGCCGTCTCAGATCATTTGGACGAGTTTTGCGGGGTCATGGCGGGCGTTCGAACAACCGTATCTAGAAGCACTGCCGCCGCGCACTTTGTTTTCAACGCCCACGTAGAGAATGCAATCAACATCATCTCGGGCGAGGACGGTGCGACCTTCTTGAGGCTTGTACACAACACTGTGGCTGTTTTTTTCTCAACCTCTAATGAGGTTATCGATATCGACGCAGAAGTGACGTTTCAAAATTTTGATATTCGAGCACATTTCCTCAGCGTTGTGCCTCTTGTCCTTTATATTAAATGGGCCTTCGCCGAGACCTGCTGGAATGCTCCGGAAACGAACGCCTGTTTGATGATTGATGATCCTGTGTTGAAGCCTAGACATGGCTTTGTGAACTTTCAGGAACTTTTGTCCCTTATGAAGCGACACAAGTTCGCTACGAATATCGCTTTCATCCCGTGGAACTGGCGGAGAAGCGCTCCAGGAGTTGTTCGACTGTTGAGAGAAAATCCGGAAAATTACTCAATTTCAGTTCACGGCTGCGATCATACTCGGGCAGAGTACGGTAGCTCTGACCCGCAGCGCCTTTATTGGAAGACCCAACAAGCGCTCGAGCGAATGAACTGTCATAAATCCATTACCGGAATTCGGTATGATCGAGTTATGGTATTTCCTCAAGGTATTTTCTCGGAAGCAGCCATGACCGCACTCAGGCACACCGCGTTGATAGCCGCGGTCAATAACGACATCATTTCTGCCGGCCCTCATCCGAATGCAATTACTATTGCCGAGGCGTGGGATATTGCAGTTATGGGCTACAACTTCCCGCTCTTTACTCGTCGGTATCCGTGGGAGGGAATCGAAAACTTCGCCTTTGACGCCGTGTTGGGTAAACCCGCGATAGCTGTGATTCATCACGATTATTGCAGCGATCACTGCGCGCGTCTGATCAGCTTTATCCAGCGGTTAAATGCTTTGCAATGTGCGCCGATCTGGCGTGGCCTGGGTGACATAGTTCGCCGTAGTTATCGTCAAAGAGAAGTTTCGCCGGGGAAGGTGGAAGTGGAGATGTATGGGACGGAGCTCCGGCTCGAGAACCGCTCTGCGCAGCCAAAGCATTTCTTAATTAGAAGGCGCGAGCGTGAGCCTTCGGCGATCGAGCGAGTTTGCGCGGGCTCTGAAAAGATTGCCTGGAAACCCGTCAACGGCCGCATCGATTTTGAAGTCGAACTCAATCCTGGTGAGAACCAAGTGGTTAAAATAAGATTTCACAATCTCGCGGGAGATGGGTGTAACGGAGATAATATACCTTATAGGTTGAAGGCGATGTTAAGGCGTTACCTTTGCGAGGTGCGTGATAATTATATTACGCCAATGAGATTCAGGCTCGCGGGCCCACGTTAAAGCGTTGTGAAAGCAGCTGCAGAAAACATCCAACGACCAATACCGAAGATTCCAGCGTTCAATGAAACAAGGATTCAAATGGAGGTAGCGAAGACATCCATCCCACTGGTGGACGAGGTATCTCGCGTGTTGGTCAATTTCACAAAGTGGCTGGATAGCTACGGTGAAGAATCCTGGGACTATCAGAGCTTTTTTGCCGGCCGGGCAGGGGGGCGGGCCAAATCGCTTTACTACCGGCACCGGTTTGTAGGGACGGTGGCGGTGGCTCCCATGATTTTCTGTGAAGCGTTCCTTCCGTCCGCGCGGCGGCTATTTCATCATCCCATCCGATTCCCGATTGCGGACGCCCATTATGCAATGGGATTCGCTTTCCTTTATGAGGCGACCGGAGATTTCTCGCAACTGGAAAACGCGGTCCATTTTCTGACCGAGCTCAAAAAATCGCGCTGCCGTGAGTTCAAAGAATACTGCTGGGGCTATCCATTCGACTGGGTTTGGCGCGGAGGCACGATCAAGCGATACACACCGCTGATCACAACCACACCTTATGTCTACGAGGCGTTCCTCCAGGTTTTCGAGCTGAACCCACGCGACGAATGGAAACTGATCCTCGAATCGATCGCGCGCCACGCCGCAATGGATATCAATGATTTCAGGACATCGGAAACGGCGAGCAGTTGTTCCTATACTCCTTTCGATGAGGGGGGAGTCATCAATGCCGCCGCTTACCGTGCCTTTTTGTTAACGAGCGCGTCGCTGTTTTTCTCCAATGCCGATTACTGGAAAATCGCAGAACGAAATTTGAATTTTGTTTTGGAGAACCAGAATGAAGACGGTTCATGGTATTACGCGATGGATGGAGTGCGCGATTTTATCGATCATTTCCACACTTGTTTTGTGATGAAGGCGTTGGCCAAGATTCACGCTTTGACCGAAAACGAAGCCTGCCTGAAAGCGCTTGCGAAGGGTGTTGCCTATTACCTGGACAACCTCTTCGCCGAAGACGGCCTGCCAAGACCTTTTTCTAACGCTCCGCGGGTGACGGTTTACAAGCGCGAACTTTACGATTGCGCCGAATGCATCAATCTTTGCCTGCTCCTTCGAGATCTGTTCCCGCAACTAAAAATTACATTGGAGAGGGTGATTCAGGGGATTCTAAAGGAGTGGGTAAAGCCAGATGGCTCATTCCGCTCCCGTCGTCTGTATTGGGGTTGGGACAACGTGCCAATGCATCGCTGGGGTCAGTCGCAAATCTTCAGAAGTTTGGCATATTATCTTAACGAGATGAAAAAAACTGAAAGCTGACATGCATTCAGAGGACGGAAGACAGAAGACGGAGGACGGAGGGTTGCGGGCGAAAGTTGCGACACAAACGAAATAAAATGAGCGAGAAGATATCGAGCTTTAAGGATTTGCGGGTCTATAAACTGGCATTTGAAATCCAACAAGAAATCTTCGAAACCTCCAAACGTTTTCCAGTAGAAGAGCGCTACGCTCTAACCGATCAAATCCGACGAGCATCAAGATCAATCGGAGCCAACCTTGCCGAAGCTTGGCAAAGGCGGCGCTATGTAGCCCATTTCGTAAGCAAATTGACCGACGCAGACGGAGAACAGGCCGAAACGCAACATTGGCTAGACACAGCCACGGCTTGCAATTACTTCTCCGAAAAAGAACAAGACGCCTTGCTCGCGAAATGCTCACGGATTGGTCAAATGCTCGGAACTATGATGGCAAAGCCAGAGAAATTCTGCACGAACGACGGTAGTCGTCAGTTATTGGCCAGTCCTCGAACCAACTTTCAGTGATGATCCATTATCGGCTATCGGCTATCGGCCATCAGTCATCTGCCCTCTGACCCATGTGCGGCATTTGCGGCCAGTTTAACTTCGCCCGGAACGAGCCGGTGGAATCGGAAACGGTCCGGCAAATGACGAGCTCGATAGCTCATCGGGGACCGGATGACGAAGGCTATTTCCTGTCCGGGCGTTTAGGGCTGGGTTTCCGGCGACTGTCCATCATCGATTTAGCTGGTGGGCACCAGCCGATGTCTGATGCCGAGGAAACAGTCTGGGTCATTTTTAACGGCGAGATTTACAATTACAGGGAACTGCGAGCAGAGCTGCAAAGCAAGGGCCATGAGTTTAGGACGAATTCCGACACCGAAGTGATTATTCACGGTTACAAGAAATGGGGCGCGGAAGTTTTGAATCATCTCAACGGAATGTTTGGGCTGGCCATCTGGGATGTTAAGAAGCAGCGGCTTGTGGTGGCACGCGATGCCATGGGCATCAAACTAATCTATTATCGGATTACAAACGGACAACTCACGTTCGGCTCGGAAATCCGCCCGATTCTGACGGCACAAGACTTCAAGCCGGAGATTGATCCAGTCGCCCTCAACCTCTTTCTTCGGTTTCGATACACGCCATCGCCTTTGACTGTCTTCCAGGGGATCCGAAAGCTCGCACCTGGCACGATGCTGATTGCCGAGAAGGGGAAATGTCGTGAGCTACGCTGGTACAACTACACGCCGGTGCCATTCTCAGACCGAAAGGACGAGAAAGAGGCGGCAGAAGAACTTCTTGAATTGTATCGCGGAGGTGTGAAGCGCCATCTCTTGAGCGATGTGCCCGTAGGAATCCTTCTTAGCGGCGGGATTGATTCGGGTTTGCTCCTAGCACTAATGAACGAACAAGGCGGCCCATGGCCAGCATACACGATAGGTTATGGCGAGACCTTTGAAGACGACGAGCTAACGGATGCAAAGGAGACAGCCGCTGTTTTGGGCGCTCGCCATGTGCCTGTAAAACTTAGCCGGGCTGAATTCGAACGATCGCTTCCAAAAATCGTGGAATGTCTGGAAGAGCCAATCGCCTCTTCTTCCATAGTTCCGATGTATTTCGTCTCGCAACGCGCGCGACAGGACGTTAAGGTCGCTCTGATCGGCCAGGGGCCGGACGAATTGTTCGGCGGCTACACACGGCATTTGGGCGTTCATTATGGTAATTGGTGGCGTTGGCTGCCGAGTGTTATCCGCTCCTCGGTCAGCTTCGCGGTCGATCGATTGCCTCGTAACGAAACATTGAAGCGTGGTGTCTCATCGCTGGGAACGCTGGATAGAATGAAGCGCTATCAGGATGTTTTTTCTCTAGCGCCAGCACGCATCATAGAGGAACTGTTTCGGGATGATACACTTCCGAGGCGAAATGGCGATGAGGTCGCTGACTACTGGCGCGATCTGATTCCACAAATGGCGCACACAGATGAACTGGGTGGTTTTCAGCTCCTTGAAATTCGCTCCTCGCTGCCTGACGAGCTTCTCATGTACGCGGACAAGCTCTCCATGGCACACAGTCTCGAAGTCCGCGTTCCATACTTGGATCGGACGGTGGTAGAGTACGTCCAGCGGCTTGGCGCAGGATTCAAGGTTCGTAATGGCAGTCGAAAATGGCTGCACCGCCGAGTTTGCGAACGTTACTTGCCATCTCGTATCTTGAAGCGAAAGAAACGCGGTTTTGCCGTAAACGTGGTGGACGACTGGTTCCACTCGTCACTTACCAGCGAGCTTCAAGAAGTGCTCTTGGATGAAAGCTCTCTCATGTTTGGATTACTTAACCCTAAACCCGTGCGAAGACTCCTCGAAGGTCACAAATCCGGCCGCCAGGACAACCACAAGCTTCTGTTTAGTCTGGTGATGGTCGAGCAATGCTTACGTGGGAGCCGGTCGTATAGGAGGCCGTCGTTGTGTGCAAATCCGACAAACGGATTATCAGGCTTCCAGCAACCTATTGCGTCGTAGATTTTGACTTTGACTCGATGACTTCTTTAGAAAATACGACTTGTCTCGGTAAAGTTGCGAAGTGCGTTGCAGGACGACCGGCGCGAATCCCAAATTGATTGGAAAGCGTTGGCTTATCGATACCCTCTGTTGGAAAGGTGGCTGAGTGATCAAGGCAGTGATCCGCAAGGGTCGCTATACGGCTGACTCGTATTGGAGGGTCGAATCCTTTCTCTCTCCGCCAAAAGAACGTTGCGCGCCCACTCAGAAGCCCGAAACATTGGTGCCACGATGGAGATCAATGGCAAACGGATGACGATCGAGGGAAAGGTTCTGCGAATCGCCAAGCTCGACCCCTGGTTTCAGCAAGAGTGGTTCGAGGACATCGAGAATCCCGAAATGCTCATTGATGCGCTTCAAAAGAGCAACGATCGCCCAGATATACTGACGTTCTGGCAACGTTTGCCGGACACAGAACCTAAATACTCCTACCCCATGGAGCTCGATTCAATTGCGGCGCTTCCAGTTAAGAGCTACTCCTTTTGGTGGGAGAAACAAATTGAACGAAAAGCCCGAAATAAGGTCCGGAAAGCTCAAAAGAACGGGGTTATTGTAAAGCCGGCTACGTTCGACGACCGTTTCGTCCATGGGATAACGTCGATTTTCAATGAAACTCCCATCCGGCAAGGACGACATTACTTACACTATGGAAAAGATTTTGAAACGGTAAAACGCCAGTTCAGCCGGTTTTTGTTCAGAGAAGAAATTTTCGGTGCATATTTGGGCGAAGAACTGCTCGGTTTCATTATGCTGGCAGATGCTGGAAGATATGGCTGGTTGGGTCAGATCATCTCAAAGATTTCCTACCGTGATCTGGCGCCGACGAACGCGCTTTTGGCCAAAGCCGTGGAACGCTGCGCGCAGAAAGGCTTACCATATCTTGTGTATGCATTATGGCTTGATGACAGCCTGGGCGACTTCAAGCGAAGCAATGGCTTTCAAAGGTTCGACCTCCCCCGGTTTTTCGTGCCACTTACAAAAAAGGGAAAACTGGCCTTGAAGCTGGGCCTTCATCGCGGTTGGAAAGAGGGTGTTCCAAAACCAATTAAGAAAGCGCTTAAGAAACTGAGAAGAGGCTGGTACGACCTGAGTTCGGCGGCTGGTCAATCACCAGAATGCCGGACCAGAGGCGGAAGTTAGGAACCGGCTGAGTAAGATAGGAATTTGAGGACAGGTGGCTGAGTGGCCTAAGGCAGCAGCTCGCAAGGGCTGCTATACGACGCAAGTCGTATCGGAGGTTCGAATCCTTCCCCTGTCCGCCAATTTTTACTGTCCGGTCCTCTGATCTCTGTCTCGTAATCTCCTTATGCCTGGCATCGTTGGAATAGTCAGCCAGAGACCATCAGAGCAGTATTATTCTCTCGTGAAGTCCATGGTAAAATGCCTAATACATGAGCCGTTTTATACGGATGGTACATATATCAACGAGAAGCTTGGCCTCTGGAGCGGATGGGCTTGCCACGAGGAGACATTCGGGCATCGCCTTCCTATCTGGAATGAAAAGAAAGACATCTGCCTTCTCTTTTCGGGCGAAGATTTCGCCGGCCAGGCTGACATCGATGCGCTTAGAATCCGTGGGCACGAATTTGGCTCAGATGACGCAAGTTATCTCGTCCACTTGTACGAAGAAATGGGTTACGAATTCTTGGAGAAACTCAATGGCTGGTTCAGCGGTGTCTTACTGGATCTTCGCGAGCAGAAATTCATTCTGTTTAACGATCGGTACGGAGTAAATCGAATTTATTATCACGAAGACGCGCGCGGATTTTATTTTTCTTCTGAAGCGAAGGCCCTTCTGAAAATCCTACCCGACACTCGTCGACTAGATCTACGCAGTTTGGGCGAGGTTCTCTGTTGCGAGGGCGTTCTTCAAAACAGGAGCCTTTTCTCCGGAATCTCCTTGCTTCCACCAGGTTCATCGTGGGTGTTTCCGCGGGGCGAAACGGTGAAGAAGAAACGTTACTTCAAGCAGGAAGCATGGGAAAGTCAGCCGGAGTTAAGCGAATCTGACTTTTACCAGAAGTTGAAAGAAACCTGGACACGGGTTCTTCCCAAGTATTTTTTTGGGAAACAGTCCATCGGCTTGTCTTTGACCGGCGGGGTGGATAGCCGGATGATCCTGGCTTGGGCGCATTGGCCCCCTGGAACACTGCCCTGTTACACGTGGGGAGGTATGTATCGTGATTGTGCGGACGTCAAGATTGCGCGACGAGCGGCAAGAATATCTCATCAGCCCCACAAAACGATCCTGGTGGGCGATGATTTCTTGTCGCAATTTCCGGAACTCGCCGAAAGAGCCGTTTATATCAGCGACGGCACTATGGACGTAACTGGGTCGATCGACCTGTATGTCCAAAGATTGGCACGACGAATCGCCCCAGTCCGAGTAAGTGGTGTCTGCGGAGGAGAAATCTTGAGGCGGTTGGTAGCGTTTAAGCCGGACCCTCCTCAACAAGGCGTTTTTGATCCGGGACTGGAATGCTCGTTTCGGGACGCCGCCGCGACCTACGCCGGTGAACTTCAAGGCCACAGCCTTTCCTTTACTTCCTTCAAGCAAGCGCCGTGGTATATGGCGAGCAAATTTACCGTGGAACGATCACAGGTCACATATCGAACTCCTTATTTTGATAACGATCTGGTTGCGCTGGCGTATCAAACCCCGGCGAAGCTATTGCACAACGGACCAGCGCTTCGGCTCATTGCCGATGGCAACCCAGCCTTGGGAAAGATCGGGACAGATCGTGGTATCGCCTTTGGATCACTTCCCGGTATTACTCGAATACTACATTGGTACCGAGAGTTCACCTTTAAAGCAGAATATGCCTATGATTATCGCATGCCTCAGTGGTTGGCCAGACTCGACCATGCCTTTGCACCACTTCACCTGGAAAGACTTTTCCTCGGCAGACACAAGTTCCATCACTTCCGTGTCTGGTACCGCGATGAGCTCTCCCAATGGTTAATGGAGGTGCTTCTTGACTCGGCTGCGCGCAGTAGACCCTACCTTCGTGTCAATTCTTTGGAAAAAATCCTCAAAGCTCATATCAAGGGACATCGAAACTATGCCTTTGAGATACACAAGATTTTGACGCTCGAATTTATCCAGAAAAAATTGATCGACCTGAGTTAGCGTAGCTCCGTCCGGCTGTTCCCCAGCGGACCCGCCGGTCCCTGGCGCTTCTGTAAAACTGCCGGTCGATCGGTGTAAGTTGAGCCCGAGCTTTCTCATGCGCACTCAATGGCAGTAACACTATTAAAATCGAAAAAAGGTGTGGGTAAGCAGGACAATTTGGTCCACAGGTGTCCGCCAACCTTCGTGGGAATTGGTTCCTTGCGGTGCGGCTCAACTTGGCTCTACAACGTCTTGAAGTGCCATCCGGATATACGATTAAGCGATCCTAAGGAAATGGATTTCTTTTTTATGCGTCGGATGCTGCAGCACGATCTAGACTGGTACGAAGCACACTTTGAATCGGGGAATGGAGGTGAACTGAAGCCAGTCCGTGGAGAGATTTCCCCTATATATGGCCGACTAAAAGCATGGCAGGTTCGGCGGATCGCGAGCTTGCTACCGGACCTGCGCATTATTCTGACATTGCGCCACCCTATCGAACGGGTTTGGTCCCAAGCTCTTTTGGAATTTGGGTACTTGAAAGGCAGAGACGTCCGCAAAGTTAGTTCAATTGCGTTTTTGCGCCAAGTCGAACGGGCTCGCAACATACTGTCTTCGGATTACTGCCGCACCATAAAGATCTGGTCCAATGCGTTTGGATGGGATGCACTGCATATCGATTTCTTCGATCGGCTTCGCGATGATCCCCAGGCTTACATCAACGGCGTTCTAAGACACATCGGGGCCACGACCCCGTGGGCGCTCCCGACGAAATTCATGAAGACAAAAATCCACGCAACCAACAGCATCGTTGCGCACAACCGTGAGATTCCGGAGGTGGTTGAATGGTACATCGCAGATCGGTTGCTGGAACCAGTTGAACGCTTAAATGAGCTTCTGGAAGGTCGGGTTTCGAGCTGGGTGGACGAGATGCGTACAATCCGGGGTAAAACACGATTAAGCTGGCGAATTCTGAGGCAAGTGAATCGTACGATGCTTTCGGTTCCGGAAAGACTGGCTTACGAGGCTTACCACGTAGTTCTTGATCTCAGACTCTGGTTGCGTTGGCGGCACCTCGAAAGATCCTACGTCTCCGATGGCGACCGTCCAAGGATGAACTGAGTGGGCCTCAGGCGAGTGTTCCACAAAGGATTTTATTCCGGCTACAGCCCCTTCACGACCATTGGGCGGAATAGCGTTCTTGTTTACGGCGACTTTGGGTCTCTGGCTGCTGGGATTGGATTACGAGGATAAAATGGCCATGATCGCATTGCGGAGGCGGCAATCAGATGTTTCCGTTTTGCTCGCGGGGAAACTACCCAAGCAGCGGTTGTATTAATAGTTCGACAGATTCCTATGAACACCTTAATCGTCAAGGTTGGTGCTACCGGTGACGTGGTCCGGACGACACCGTTGCTAAGCCGGCTGAAGGGGCAAGTTACATGGCTGACGGCCTCCAAAAATACCGTTTTGCTTCAGGGTTCGAATTGTGATCTACGCTGCTTTTCCTGGGAAGAACGCGCGAAAGTATCGAAGAACCACTATGACCTGGTCATTAATTTGGAAGACACTCTCGAGATTGCACAGTTTCTGAAAACGGTGCGGTGCGGCGAGATCTTCGGGGCTCGCCTCGGTTCCAATGGCTCAGTGACATATACGGAGAATTCAAGGCGCTGGTTCGACCTAAGCCTCGTCAGTGCTCACGGGAAGCTGAAAGCGGACAAGCTAAAATTTCAGAATCGACAGACGTATCAAGAGCTTGTGTTTGACGGTCTTGGCTTTCGCTTCGCTGGTGAGACATATTTGCTGCCGGAACCGATCGAGACAGAGTTAGCGGGTGACGTTGCCATAGCAGCCGATGCCGGTCCGGTATGGCCGATGAAGAAATGGGCTTACTACGGATTATTGAAGCAACGGCTTGAAGAAGAAGGATTGACCGTCAATGTGCTTCCACAGCGCTTGTCGCTCCTCGAACATCTGTCGGATACACAAAATCACCGCTGTTTGGTCGGCGGAGACAGTCTGCCCATGCATTTTGCTCTCGGGACGAGAACTCCCTGCGTCACACTCTTCACCTGCACGAGCCCATGGGAAATTTACGATTATGGAGTTCAGAGGAAGATCGTTTCACCTCTCCTTGAGAAATTCTTTTACAAACGGGGATGCGATAAGCGCGCAACAACGGCTATTACTGTGGCTGAAGTATTCGATGCGGTGATGCACCAGCTCGAGACCGCGTCGCCCAAGCCAGCTACAGTGAAATGACGCCGCATCTCAGCGAGCAGAGGTCAGATGTCAGAGGTCAGGGAACGGCCTCCGCCTCTATAGAGGCTGCGGCCCGGCGAGAGGTCAGAGGTCAGAGGTCAGAGGTCAGAGGTCAGCAATCAGCATCCGGAAATCAGACTCCATCCTCCGTCCTCCGTCCTCCGTCGATCCGTGTCGCCTTACTGACCGGTGGCGGAGATAAACCTTACGCGCTCGGCATGGCAGCTGCACTGACATCAGTAGGAATACACGTTGACTTCGTAGGTAGTGATGATTTGAGCGTGCCGGAGCTGCTTGCCAATCCTCGTTTAAATTTTCTTAATTTGCGTGGAGATCAGCGGGAAGACGCAAGCACGAAGGCAAAGGTGCTGAGAGTGCTAAAATATTACGCGCGGCTTATTGGGTATGCGGCAAAGGCAAAACCAAAGCTGTTCCACATTCTGTGGAATAACAAGTTCCAGCTCTTCGACTGCAGCCTGTTGATGCTCTACTACAAACTGCTGAGCAAACGCGTGGTCTTTACCGCCCATAACGTGAATGCGGGTAAACGGGACCAGAATGATTCCTGGCTAAATCGGATCTCACTAAAGGTTCAATATAGCTTGTGCGACCATGTTTTTGTTCACACCGACGGAATGAAAAGCGAGATGACATCCGAGTTTCGGATTCCCGCAACCAAGGTAAGCGTTATCCCGTTTGGGATTAACAACACCGTTCCGAATACCAGTCTTTCGAGTGCAGAGGCGAAACGCCAATTAGGTATAGGCAACGATGATAAAGTCCTGCTCTTTTTTGGGAACATTGCGGCTTATAAGGGGCTCGAATATTTGATCGCAGCCTTTTCAGAACTACTGACAAAAGATCGTAACTATCGCCTGCTTGTGGTTGGAAAGTCGAAGGGCCCGGAGAGCTACTGGAACCAGATTCGACGCGGTATTACAAGCAGCGAGATCGCGGATAGCGTCATTGCGAAGATTGAATATGTCCCGGACGAGCAGACCGAACTGTATTTCAAAGCGGCGGACGTTCTGATCCTGCCCTATGCTTACGTCTTCCAAAGTGGTGTCCTTTTTCTGGGATATAGCTTCGGCCTACCTGCGATTGCTGCGGATGTAGGCAGTTTAAAGGAAGAAATCGTTGAAGGTGAAACTGGATTTGTTTTCAAGCCACGGGATTCTTCTGATCTGGCGCGTAAAATTCACAATTACTTCAACAGCGAATTATTTCGTAACCTCGAAAGCCGGCGGGCGGAAATTAAGGCCTACGCCAACGAGCGGTATTCCTGGGATAAGGTGGCCGCCGTAACAACGAGCGTGTATTCACGACTTCTCAATTCGAGAATATGAAACCGTTAGTATCGATTCTTATCACTGCATATAATGCCGAGGATACAATAGCCTATACGCTTCAGTCAGCGGTTGCCCAAACATGGCCACGCAAAGAGATCATCGTGGTGGACGATGGCTCGACAGATTCGACCGCTGAAGTGGCAAGGGGATTCAAAGAGGTCAGGGTAGTATCCACAGAGAACTACGGCCTGTCAGGCGCCCAGAACAATGCCTTTCCGCTCAGTCAGGGCGATTACATCCAGTATTTGGACGCGGACGATCTTTTAGCGCCGGACAAAATCGAGCGGCAGCTTGCGGCGCTGCGCGAATGTGATAGCAGACGAATACTGCTTTCCTCTCCGTGGGCCCCATTCTACTACCGAGTCCGCCATGCCTGCTTTGTCCGCAACTCACTGTGGCAAGATCTTTCGCCGGTCGACTGGCTCTCGAGGGCGATGCGCGAAAACCTCCACATGCAAAACGCAACCTGGCTGGTCAGCCGACAGCTGGCGAAGGCGGCAGGGCCCTGGGATACTCGCCTTCATTTCGATCAAGACGGCGAATATTTTTGCCGTGTGGTCTTGGCATCCGAAGGTACACGGTTCGTACCCCGCACCGGGATTTACTATCGCGCTAGCGGCGCGAACTCGGTAAGTTTCATTGGCAATTCAGATAAGAAGAAGGATTCGCTTCTGCTTACGATGAAATTGCACATTCAGTACCTTCGCTCCCTTGAAGACAGCGAACGTGTTCGCAACGCTTGCCTGGCGTACATTCAGACCTGGTACCGCAATTTCTACCCGGAACGCCCGGACTTGATGCGGGAAGCGCAACAACTTGCCGCAATGCTAGGCGGTCGCTTGGAAATCCCAAGATTATCCTGGAAATACCTGTGGATTCAAAGGCTCTTCGGCTTTGTCGTGGCGAAACGGGCCAGCCAGCGCTGGAACCACTATAAATCGTCCGTGATGAGATCTTGGGACAAGGCCCTGTTTCGCCTGGAGGGCGGAAACCTGGCCGTGACACCTGCGAGCTTCGGCACGAACTCCGCGGTTTGAGCTTCCTAAAAATTTTCGCTGCAATGGTGTTGAGCCATCTGATCTTGTCGTGGCCACGATTGCTCAATTCCTGCTTACGGTCACAAGTGCGCGCGTAGTTCCCTAGTTTTCATGAATCAACCAGAGCCTAGTCGTGTGTTGACCAGCGAGACGGGACTACTTACTGGCGATGTAACAATCCGCTCGGCCGAGGTAGAGGAAGAGGAGCGCAATCAGGAGCACATCAAAACCGATCATCTCTTGCCTGACCTCAAGCGGCGTACAATCTCCGGTGGGGTGGTTACGGTGTCAGCGCAAGCGGCGAAGTTCGGATTGAACCTCGTCTCTACAGTCATCCTGGCGCGCCTGCTAACACCAGGCGATTTCGGGCTTGTGGCGATGGTGACGGCAGTCACGGGATTCCTGGCTATGTTTCGGCATGCGGGCTTGGCTACACCCACTGTGCAACGCGAACACCTCACGCACGCCCAGGTGTCCAATCTGTTTTGGACAAATCTCGGCGTAAGCGCCTTGTGCGCGCTTATTCTGGCCGCTTTGTCGCCGATCATAGCACGGTTCTACCACGACTCTCGAATAACATATATCACCCTTATTCTTTCAACTACTTTTCTGATAGGTGGTTTTAGGGTCCAACATCTGGCACTGCTGAAGCGACAGATGCGTTTTAAGGCTATTGCAATGATTGAAGTGGGTTCGATGGCAACTGGCGTTCTTGTGGGTGTTATCATGGCACTCTTGCGCTACCGGTATTGGTCTTTAGTCGGTTTGAGCCTTGCGATGGAGATCGCGGGGTTTCTACTAACAGGTCTAGTATCTCGCTGGCGACCGCGGTTGCCTAGTAGAGGCAGTGGAATGGGCCCTTTGGTGTCATTCGGAGCGCATCAAACTGCTGGCAGTTTTATATTCAGCTTGGCTAGAGGATGCGACAATCTTTTAATCGGCCGCTTTTACGGACCTGCTGCGGTCGGTCTTTATTCGCGCGGAGCAGCCCTGGTCATTCGGCCGATGGAACAGTCCCTGTTGCCGATCGAGGCAGTCTTCGTGCCAACTTTGTCGCGGCTACAATCTCACCCACAACGTTACCGTTCGACATTTCTCCGGCTTTACGAAACGATCGCTATGAGCGTATTCTTTTTCTCGAGTTTGCTGCTTGCTCTGGCCACGCCGGTAACTTTGGTATTGTTGGGACCAAGGTGGCACCAGGTGAGTGCCATCTTTGCAGGTTTCACATTTATGGCGATTCACCTGCCCCTTGCTAATGCTGCCAATTGGCTGCTCACTAGCCAGGGACGAGGCAAAGATATTTTCCGTGTTGCTTCCATCAATGCCGTACTGATGCTCGCCTCCTTCATAGTTGGTTTGCCATTTGGACCTTTGGGTGTGGCGATTGCCTTTTCTGCTACGGGTCCTCTGGTTCGGCTCCCGATTTTGTTTTATATAGTCGGACGGCGTGGCCCGGTAAGCACGTCAGACCTGTGGGTGAGGTTTCTGCGGCATTTGCCGCTTTGGATACTTATGTTCGTCGCGACTTGGTTGATGCGCACCACAGTCGCAGATTTACGCCCTTTGACTCAATTGCTCATCTGCGCGCCTATTGGAGTCGTTATTGGCAGCGCCATCATCTTGATGTTTCCGCCGCAGCGAAAGATAGCAGTACACTTACTCGAGACTGTACAGGAGTTGCGTAGAACCGATGGATGAAAATTCGAACCAACCTGACGGCGATCAAAGTCGCCGCAAGTATGTCTTTGTAGGTGGTTCGCCGCGAAGCGGAACTAGCCTGCTAGGTCGTAACATCGCAAGACTGAAGGATTGTACCGGCTTAGAAAATACCGGGGTGTTTGAAGACGAGGGACAATTTCTCCAGGATGTTTACGCAGTTGCTTCTGAGTATGGTGGCTCAAGCAGATGCGGCTTCGATCCGCGCATCCACCGAACGGAAACGTCGCAGCTCCTGAAACCGGAGAATATACGAAGGCTGCACGCTTGCTGGCATGCCTACTGGGACAACACCAAAACCATCTTTGTGGAAAAAACTCCGGAAAACTTCCTGATGACGCGATTTTTGCAAGTTGCTTTTCCCGACTCGTATTTTGTGGTGATAAAACGGCACCCAGTGCCGGTAAGCATAGGCGGCCAAAAATGGAGAGTAAACATAACCTCGCTTAATAGGATGTTCCAGCATTGGCTGCATTGCTATAGCATCTTTGAACAAGATAAGAAATACCTTAAGAACATTTATGAGCTGAGGTACGAAGATTACGTCGAAAATCCGGATAAGTACAACCAGGAGATTGCTGCATTTATCGGCACACGGGTTCCCGAGCCACCAAAGGAAGACACCTTTCGCATTGTGCTGCAGCAATGGCGTCCTTTGGGTTTGCGCGTTCCCGAGCGCACGATGGAGATCCCAAGCGCAACTTACAACAAAAAGTACTTTGACCGGTGGTCGTATTTCCTAACGAAGTCGCCTTTTAGAGGATACTACCAGTATATTGCCCGAAAGTACGAACCGGAATTTGCCAAATATGGTTATTCATTGATCAAAGGGTTCATGGAGAATGAGGAGATGCTCGGGCGGGATAGCAAGGTTTCTGCTGTTTTGGGTCCGATGTATTGTCTTGCGGCGGATGTCGCCGCGCTTCTGCGGCGGTCTGCGTTACGGACAAAGGGTTATCTGAAGCGAGCAGTTAAGAAGCTCCTGCCAGAATTTGCCCTCGACATAATCAGACGGACTCGTCAGAACGCGTTACTCAGGCAGCAGCACGCAAAGGCAGCACTTGGGACGGTGAACGGCCATTGACCTCTGAATGTTGCATTCTCAATCAGCATAAAGATCGCAACAACAGGAATGAGGAACGTTCAGAAGCGCAATCATACCGGACGCAGATATGTGTTTATTTGCGGTCTGCACCGAAGCGGAACCAGCCTGCTTGGTCGCAACATCGCCAGGATGGAAAACTGCACCGGCTTCAAGGATACTGGCGTAATCGAGGATGAGGGCCAATTTCTGCAGGACGTTTATCCCACGGCCATGACCTATGGCGGTGCAGGCAGATTCGGGTTCGATTCCCGCGCGCACCTCACGGAAACGTCAGTCTTGTTCACCCCTGCAAATGCGGCACGGCTTCGGAAGAGCTGGCACGCATACTGGGACAATAGCAAGACCATTTTCGTAGAAAAGACTCCGGGCAATCTTCTGAAGACACGTTTTTTGCAAGCAGTGTTTCCTGACAGTTACTTCATTGTGATAAGGCGCCATCCGGTAGCAGTAAGTATGGCCAACCAGAGATGGAAGGTGAGCCTCACCCCCCTTCACAACCTTTTTGATCACTGGCTGCATTGCCATGCGCTTTTCGAGGAGGACAAGAAATATTTAAAGCATCTCTACGAACTGAGTTATGAAGATTATGTGCGAGATCCGGATAAGTATCATGAGGAAATTGCAGCATTCATCGGCACCAGGGTTCCGGAAAGCTCCATGGAGCAAGTAACCGGCCAGTATAATGAGAGGTATTTTAACCGCTGGTCTGACCTCTGGAATAACTCTGGGTTCACTGGTTACTACGGGTTTATCGCCGTTAAATATGAACCTAAGTTCATGAACTACGGCTACTCGTTAACGAAAGGGTTCGACATTAATGAAGAACGGCTTCGTGAGGGAGAGCGAATCTCCGCTACCGCTGGAGCTTTGTATCGTCTGCTAGCAGACGCTTATGCTCTCATGGTGCGATTAACGACTCGGTCTAAGGGGTACATCAGAAAGCAACTCAGGACGCACCTGCCCGGGCCTCTCAAAGTCAGAATTCAGCGTCTCCTTCAGTGATGCTACGAAATCCCATCCCAGTGACCTACGCAACCCACAAGTGGCCCCAAATTCCAGTAGCCGTATTATTAGACCACGCGCTGGTATGTTACGAGCGGTTCGACAGAGACATGTCTTTTATACGGCGACTCTACGTGCTACGATACGAGGAGTTTGTTCTTGCGCCAGCGTTCGGTTCAAGAAGAGGAAGGCGGTTGTGAAACATGCTCGGAGCATTAGGACAAGGTTGCGATGCTCTTCTCCGATAGCCGTTACGTGTCGTCTGGTACGAAACGCGCTTTTAGTGTCAAAGGGATAGTTGGAATGCTCTTGTCCGATAGCCGCAAGGTGTTGTTCGTTCACATCCAAAAAACCGGCGGTGAAACGGTTGCCGAAATTCTGACGAAGCATGCACCTGATATCTGCCGGCTAGGCGCCAAGCACGAATTCGCCAAGTTCGGTAAGCTAAAGCTGGGCTCGGGTTGGAACGATTACTTCAAATTCGCTTTCGTCCGGAACCCATGGGATCGCTTGGTTTCGTGGTACAGCATGATTCGTCGGGCAACGCGAATAACCCGGCTCGACGCACTGCTTAGCTCGAGAAAAAGAAGCCACTTGCAACAACGGGCGAGCAATCCTTTGTGGAGGTATTTCTACGAAAACTGTTCAAGTTTTGAAGAATTCATCAAAAACTGCACCGATCAAGTTGAAGTAGCGGACGGCGCATTGTATTCCTTTGCCTACAATCAACTGGATTATCTGGAGGACGGAAACGGGAGTATCCTGGTCGACTTTATAGGGAGGTTCGAAAATTTTTCCGAAGACCTGCGCACGTTAGCGATGAAGGCGGGGATCCAGTCAGGGCGGATTACGCATGCCAATGTTTCGGTCCACCGGCATTACAGCACCTACTACACATCGGAGCTCGAGAAGATCGTCAGAGAACGATTCGCAAGAGACATCGAGTATTTTGGGTATGATTTCGAGCGATTGTAATAACCTTGGGCAGGATTGTCTTTGCTCGGAACTTCTAGGAGCGACCCCGAGACAGTCCCATTCACGGCAGAACCGACCGCGGAGCGGAGACCCTGAACTGACACCCGGTGACCAGCCAAAATTTCCGGAATGAGAGGGATCAGAGGTTTCCGGAACCCGCACATCGAGTTGACCATGGCAAGGAGCACACCCGTCAAGTACTACCGTGAGATAGCATGTGGTAGTCTCTGGCCGGAGCGGAGGCACCGCATATGCGCGAGTTAACCCCGGCAAGAAAATGTGCCATCTCTGGCCTCAGACGGGCCTTGCGAAATATACCGTTGGCCTGCGGCGGGTTGCTCGCGGGGCTCATCTTGGCCGAAGTGGGACTACGAATCCTAGGGATCACCTATCCCGTCTTCGACGCATACGATGCCACTCGTGGGATTGCGCTGAAGCCTGGGAAACAAGGCTGGTATCGCGGCGAAGGTGGAGCATATGTGAAGATCAACAGCCTGGGCTACCGTGACGTCGAGCATACGAGAGAGAAGCCGCCCGGCGTCTTTCGTATCGCGGTGCTGGGCGACTCATTCACTGAGGCCCGGCAGGTGAGTATCGGCGATACGTTCTGCAAGCGACTGGAAAAACGCTTATCGGGTCGTCCGGAATTCGGGAATCTCAAGGTAGAGGTCCTCAACTTCGGCATTGGCGGTTATGCAACTGACCAAGAGTTGCTGACTCTGAGGTTGCACGTTCTAGATTTCTCTCCCGATCTCGTCATGCTCGCGTTCTGTCCCGGCAACGATGTTGCAGGCAACTCCAGGCAATTGATTTCGCAGGTCAAAGGGGCGGCCGCCTCGCGTTTTGGGGAGAATCCCTACAAGCCCTTCTATCTTTTGCGCGACGGGAAGCTTATCGTTGATAACTCGTTCCGAAACTTTGGCCTCGATTATCTTTGCCGCCGTTTTCTTCTCGAGGCGATCCATTACTCGAGGTGCTTGGAACTCATCAATCAGGCACGTCGTGCTATGCTGCTCCGCAAGGTTCGTCATAACGTCCCAAGCAAGGCATACAACATCGGGCTGTTCGACGAGGAACTCGTGGAGCCCAAAGACGAGGCCTGGAAGGAAGCCTGGAGGGTCACTGAGGCCCTTATCATCGCAATGAACGAGGAAGCACTCCGAGCGCGCGCTCGATTTGTTCTCCTGACGCTTACGACTCCGATTCAAGTCGATCCAGATGTCGCGAAAAGAGAAGAGACCCAGCGGGCGCTGGGCGCGAGCGACCTGTTCTATACAGAGCGCCGTCTGCGCCAGCTTGGAAAGCGGTTCGGTTTTCCCGTCATTACGCTTGCTGAAGAGCTACAAGTCGCTGCAGTTCAACGGCATGTGTACTTCCATGGGTTCGCAAACACCGCGTTCGGCACCGGTCACTTCAACGAACGCGGCCACGAAATCGTCGCCGATATACTGACCAGAGAGCTGGTGCCGTTCTTACCAGAATCACGTCACGGAAAAGCCCCGGAAGGCGCTGACTTGCTCCCAAGCAACTCAATTTCCCGTGGATCTCCGAGCGGATCGCCAGGGTTAAAACAGTGAAGTGGTATTTGTGAAGAGAATCTTTTTTTATGGAAGCTACTGAAATCCAGACCGCCGACCAACGACTTGAACTCAGACTGACGACTGCCAAAGCGCCTCCGCGCCGAAAGTCTGTCCGACAGCACATCGCCAAAGTAGCGGAGTTTCTGGTGGTGGTTGCGCAATTTGGCCTGGTTGTTTTGCTCGTGCAGTACTGGCAGCTTGAGAGCCAGCTGCTGGCACGACTGATGTGGTTAGCATTTGTCGGGTTCGTCATTCATCACCTGCTGCCGCTGCGATTTCGGCTTCCGTTCTTTGCGATGCTGTCGCTCTTTGCAGTCATCACAGCTGTGGGTCATCTCGGACCTAACGTGGGTCGAGCCTGGCTGACTGGCAAACTGACGACTGCTGGCTTTCTTTACCATCTTATTCCGGGCTTAACACT
>QHRJ01000305.1 GCA_003220075.1 Verrucomicrobiota bacterium | reverse complement strand
CCTCTATCGTTTGGTCGGAATCGAAAATGTCCAGCTGAATACTTCCGACGCCTCGTCGCCGTTCGTTCTCATTCAGGCGGTGCCGAGCGGCGTCGGCCTGGCGGACAAGATTCGCAACCAGGTGGAAATCGTTCGGCGCGATAAAAGCGTGCGCGAGATCGACGTCGAGTAATCGATGCAACAAATGCGGAGCTACTCCGCGAACAAGTTGCGCCCGATTGCGCCCACATCGCGTGCGTTCCGGCGCGTTCCGGGGCGGGGCTGATCGGCGCGCGCGCGCAGATAGAGCGTGCGCGTGCCAAAATCGATGATGGCGTGATGGGAGCGCAAAATTTCGGCGCCGAGCAAGCCGGCGACCGGGGGCGAAGAATGCAAGAGACCGCGGTGAATCAGTCCCTCGAGATCGATTATCCCGACGTCCTTGCCTAAAATGTCGATCTTGCCAACAGATAAACGCTGGATATGGGCGACCTCGACGCCGCGCTGTTTCAAATTCACGGCCGAAGAGCTGAACGGCGTGTCGTAAAGCGGAATGTGCATTTGGCGGACAAATCCACGATGCAGCAAGGTCGCGAATGCGCCGGTATCGACCATGAGTCGCGCGGGCGCGCCGTTCACGGCGCCATCGACGTAAAGATTGTAGCCCTCGCTCAGGAGCAGCGGTATTTTTTGCAGCCCGCGATACTCGACTCCTGGCGTGCCGCCTTGCGCGTCCGGGTCGACTTTCAAAAACAACAGCTGCTTGTTGCAATCGAGAACGGCCTGAGTGGGCAAAAGGATGTCGGCGCCGAGGATGCCATCGATTTCCTCCTCGTGGAGGACGCGCGCGGCCTGGCTCGACCCGCTAAGATCGACAGTCACCACTGGTTCGTCGACGAGGTTCAGCCCGCCGAGGCGGAACTGGCGAACAATCGCCACGTTGTTGTAGGCACCGTTGATCTGGAGGCGTGTCGGTAATTTAGAGTTACTGGAAATACCGGCGAGCCGGAAATATTGGCGGCGATTGAGTGAGATCGCGCTGACCGGCGCGCCGGTGTCGACGCCGAGCCAGGCGGGCTTGCCGTTGATGTAAGCGCGGACGAGGAGATGATTTTGGTGGGAGCGAACCAGCGGCAAAGCTTCATATTGCGGCGCGGATTGCCCTCGCGTCGCCGCGGAAAGAGCGTCGACGCCGAGAATGACTACAGCCAGGATCGACCCCGCGATTCGCCCACAGATCCGCAAAGCCATAAAAGTGGCGGCAAGAATAGCACGGTTCGTTTTGCGCGAAAGCAGTTTCATTTACGAAACGCTGAGTTTTGACAAAAAAGGCAAGCGGCGTGCTGTTTTAGCGTTGCCTCATCCAGTGCAGATGATTTAACTCTCGGCGAAGCAACCGGTTTAATTTACCCGCGCCCCATGGACGAAACAGTCGCTGCCGAAGTGCCGCTAGCCGAGCAGAAATTCGTTCGCGGTTTGGGTTTGCTCGATTCGACGATGCTGGTCGCCGGATCGATGATCGGCTCGGGTATCTTCATTGTTTCATCAATCATCGGCCGACAGGTCGGCGCGCCCGGTTGGCTGCTCGTGGTCTGGATCGTCACCGGTTTGTTGACGTTGATGGCTGCGCTCTCCTAACGATCGCAGCGGTCGCAGTCGGATTCGCGCGCTACACTGGCGTGCTGATTCCGTGGTTTTCAGAATCGAATTATCTCATCGCGCCGATCCGGTTCGGTGGACCGTTTGGCGGTTATGCCGTCTCGCTTTCTACGGCGCAGTTGCTCGGGTTGGCCATGATCGCGTTGCTGACGTTCATGAACACGCGCGGGTTAAATCTGGGCAAGTTGGTGCAGAATATTTTCACGACGGCGAAAACAGCCGCGCTCATCGGGTTGATTATCCTCGGTATCATTGTCGGCCTGAGATCGGGAGCGGGCGCCGAAAACTTTCGTGATTTTTGGACATTGCGTGGCGGACTGCAGGAAGTCGGCCACGGTTTGACGGCGGCAACCGCGTTCGGTCTTTTCGATGGCATCTGCGTCGCGCAAACCAACTCGCTCTTTTCTGCTGATGCGTGGAACAATATCACTTTTACCGCCGGCGAAGTGGTCAATCCGCGCCGCAACGTTCCGCTTTCACTGGCATTCGGAACGATCCTGGTGATTAGTTTGTACTTGCTGGCAAATGTGGCCTACCTCGCCGCGCTGCCGTTCTCCGCAATTCAGAACGCGCCAAGTGATCGCGTCGCCTCAGAAACAGCCAACGTTATCTTTCCAGGCCTCGGTGCGACGATCATGGCGGTCGCGATTATGGTCTCGACGTTTGGTTGTAACAATGGGCTGATCCTCGCAGGTGCACGCGCGTATTACGCAATGGCACGCGACGGACTCTTCTTTCGCTCTGTGAGTCGGCTGAACAGGAATCATGTGCCAGGCTGGGGTCTGGTTGTGCAAGGAATCTGGGCCGGCCTCCTCGTTTTGCCGCGGACGGTAAAGCGGGACGCCACCGGTGCAGTTGCCGGTTACGGAAATCTATATGGCAATCTGCTCGACTACGTCATCTCCGCCGCGCTTATCTTCTATATTCTTACGATTCTCGGGATCTTCATGCTCCGACGAAAACGGCCCGATGCCGAACGCCCCTACAAAGCCTTCGGTTATCCGTTCGTGCCCCTGCTCTATATCGTTGGCGCCAGCGTCATTCTCGCCGTGCTCTTCATCTATCAAACTGCAACCACCTGGCCGGGCCTTATCATCGTGCTGAGCGGGGTGCCGATTTATTTCCTGTGGCGGAGATCAGCCGACGCAGCCGGCCAGTCCGCCGAAACCGAACCAAACTAACGACTCATGGCAAATTTATTCGCGAAAAAGCCTCTTGCCAGGCTGATGGCAGAAGCACAGGAAGTTGGCGAGCACAGCCTGAAGCGATCGCTCGGGCCTATTAACTTAATTGCGCTGGGAATCGGCGGAATCATCGGCGCGGGTCTTTTTGTCCGCACAGCGGCCGCAATTGCTGACCGCGCAGGTCCATCGGTCGTGCTTGCCTTTATCGTCGCCGGCATCGGGTGCGCCTTTGCCGGTCTTTGTTACGCCGAGTTTGCCTCGATGATTCCCGTTGCGGGCAGCGCATATACTTATTCCTACGCCACCATGGGCGAATTCGTCGCGTGGATCATCGGCTGGGATTTAATCCTCGAATACGCGGTCGCGGCATCCACAGTTTCCATCGCGTGGAGCGAGTACGCCAATCGCGTGCTCGATTGGTTCGGGCTGCGGATACCGTACCAATGGACCCATTCGCCTTTCGAGCATGACCCCGCCGGGATTCATGGAATGATAAACGTCCCGGCGGTTTTCATTCTCCTTCTCCTCACTCTCCTGCTGATCCGCGGCACGAAAGAATCGGCTTTCGTCAATGGTCTAATCGTTGTCCTCAAGGTGAGCATTGTGTTGCTCTTCATCGGCATCGGCTGGGGGTTCATCAATCCGGCAAACCACACCCCGATGGTTCCCGCCCCAACCACTTACATCACGGGACAGGGCATCACCCACGCCTATGGCGGAATTCTCGGAATTCTCGGCGCCGCAGGCGTTGTCTTCTTCGCTTACATCGGCTTCGATGCCGTTTCGACCGCCGCACAAGAAGCGCGGAATCCGAAGCGTGACATGCCGATCGGAATTCTCGGATCGCTCGTTTTCTGTACCATTCTTTATGTGCTGTTCTCCTACGTGCTCAGCGGCGTTGCCACGGTGCAGGATTTCCGCAGCGCCGGTCGTGAAGCCTCGGTCGCGTTCGCCATCACCAAATACATGACCGGCTACGAATGGCTTTCAAAGTCGGTCACGGTCGCGATTCTGGCCGGCTTTTCGTCC
>QHRJ01000304.1 GCA_003220075.1 Verrucomicrobiota bacterium | reverse complement strand
GGTGATCTGGCCAGAACGGTTTCGTGTTAATTGGCTCGGCCTCGGTCTGGGGCTGGCTGCGGCGGCGACTTTTCTCATTCTCGCGCGTATTGATTTTCGTCCGACCGAGAAAACGAAACAAACCAACGTTTCGGCTACGCCGTCGTTGCAGCAAAGGGCCGCGGCATTGCCGAACTATCAAGCGACCGGGCTGACTCAGGTTGTTTACCGTCAACATGACGAGGGCCTGGTCTTTCCACCGGGCGCGGAAGGGCCTTCGCGGCGGGTGCGCACGGCGAAGCGGGAAACGTTGCGATGGCGTGATCAGCAAAGCGGGGCGCAGCTGGCCGTGTCCTATCCGACGGAGGAAGTCACGCTTATTCCGGTTTCAGGTCAGTGAACTACCCACAAATGCGATTCAGCCTACACCTTTTAGTGTCTCCGTCCGGGTGGTGGAACACAGACTTTCAAGTCTGTGCGCCAAACGGGCTTTTAGCCTGTTTCACTTCAGCAGGCTACAAGCCCGCTGGGCGCACAGGCAGGGAATGCCTGTGTTCCACACAGTTAAAACAGCAAATACAAAAATGAAAACGAAGACCATTAGCCTAATTGCCGTTAGCTTGATTCCGCTCACGGTGTTCAGCCAACCACAACCCCCGCCGCCGGCGCCGCCCAATCCTCCGACCGCACCCGTTCCGCCGGCGCCACCGCGAGATCGCGATCGTGAGGACCGGATGCCGAAGGTTCCGGTCACATTTCTCGGGGTGGAAACATCCGAAGTGCCGAGCGTATTATGTGATCAGCTCGGATTGGCAAAAGGCTTCGGTTTGGTGGTGGATTACGTAGTGCCGGATGGACCGGCGGCCGCGGCGGGGGTGCAACAGAACGACGTGATCAAAATGTTGAACGATCAAATCCTAACGGATCCTGGACAATTGGCGAAGCTGGTCCGCAGTTACCAGGAAGGAACAAACGTGACGCTAACCATTCTGCGCAAAGGCCAGGAACAGAAGGTGACGGTCAAGCTGACCAAAAAAGAAGTGCCGCGCCGTCGCGCCTTGATGGATCAAATGCGCCAGATGAATCACGATTGGAACTTCGACTTCGGTGATATGGGCGATCTGAAGGAGCAGATGTCGGAGTTGAAAGAGCAGCTTGGCGATGAACAACGCGGAATGATTCACGACGCGGTGGTGCGAGCGCGCGATGAAGCGCAACGCGCCGCGGACGAAGTGCGGCGGAATGCTCAGCGCATCCGCACCATCACACGCGACAACGGCGCACTCCAACGAACCACGATCGATTTGGGCAAAGCGCAGATTGTTCTTTCCGATGACAAAGGCGAGCTGCGGATCGAAAACAAAGAGAGCAAGAAATTTCTGACGGCGAAAGATCCGCAGGGGAAATTGCTCTTCAGCGGTCCTGTCGAAACGAAGGAAGATCTCGACAAGGTGCCGGCGGAAGTGCGGCAGCGTTACGAAAAACTGCAGCAGCATGATTTGCCCGCAGTGGCACCGGATGATTTGCGCGCGGAATCGGAGAGCGACGCCGACGAGGACTATGACGCTGATGAGGAGTCGCCGCGCGCGAGCACAGTTTCCTATGATCAGGTCTGTTCCCAGCAAGTTGGACGTCGCGCCTGGGAGATCCACACCGTCCTGATCTAGCAGAGAACTCTACCGGAATCTTAACCAGCTTGGCCAGCTTTCCGGTGGAGTTTTTGTCTGATGCTTGCGGCTCCGCAGAGCGTCGCCCTACCAGTGAAATTTTTCGCGAGGAAGCCATTGGTAGGGCGAGACTCCGTCGAGCCGCCGAGCCAGTGACCCAAAGCCACACCTCGATTGTTGCGTCGCCCTACCGGTGAAATTTTCGCGCGTACGCCGTTGATTGGCGCGATCGACTATTTTGTCATTGGCCCGAGCGGCAGCACAATTTTGTGAGACAGTTCGTTGAGCACTTGTGCGAGACCCGCATAAATCGCGGAGAATCCGCAGAAGATCCCCTCATAGCCGGTGGCGTGTTTGAATCCGGGACTTGCCCCGGTGAAATCGGCAATCGCGAGGAGGAAGAACAGGA
>QHRJ01000145.1 GCA_003220075.1 Verrucomicrobiota bacterium | reverse complement strand
TTCCTGATCACGATTTTCTCGTTGTCGTGATAAAGGATGTAGCCGGGATTGATCGGCACTTTGCCGCCGCCGCCGGGGGCGTCGATGACGTATTGTGGGACGGCGTAACCAGTGGTGTGACCGCGCAGCCCTTCAATAATTTCGATCCCTTTCGCGACAGAAGTGCGCAGGTGCGAGGAGCCGTTAATCAAGTCGCACTGGTAAAGGTAATACGGACGCACTCGGCACATCAGGAGTTTGTGCACGAGCGTTTTCATCGTCTCCAGATCGTCGTTCACGCCGGCAAGCAACACGCTTTGGTTGCCCAACGGGATCCCGGCATTGGCCAAACGCTCCAGCGCTTCCTTTACTTCAATAGTGAGCTCGCGCGGATGATTAACGTGCACGCTCATCCAGAGCGGATGATACTTCGCCAACATCGCGCAAAGCTCTGGCGTTATTCGTTGCGGCAGGAAAATCGGAACCCGCGTCCCGATGCGAAGGAATTCGATGTGCGGAATCGCGCGCAAGCGGCTGAGCAAATTCTCCAGTTTGCCATCGCTAAAAAGGAGCGCGTCACCGCCCGATAGAAGCACGTCGCGTACTTCGGTGTGTTGTTCCAGATAGCGGAGGGCTTCCTCGAAATCAGTGTGCAATTCCTGTTCGCCCACCCCACTGACGACGCGGCTACGCGTGCAATAGCGACAATAGGAAGCACACCGGTCGGTCACCAAAAATAGGACCCGATCCGGATATCGGTGCACCAACCCCGGCACCGGCATGTGCGAATCTTCGCCGCACGGGTCAGCCATATCGTAAGGCGAACCCCACGTTTCTTCGATCCGCGGAATCATCTGACGCCGGATCGGGTCGTCCGGATTTTCGCGCGGGATCAGATTGAAAAAGTGCGGCGTAATCGCGAGCGCGAGTTTATCACCGGACAGCAAAACGCCGGCGCGTTCCTCCTCGCTTAGCGACAGGTGCTGTTCTAGTTGCCCCAATGTGTTGACGCGGTTTTTCAGCTGCCATTTCCAGTCGTTCCAAAGTTCCGGCGCAGCCTCGCCGTCGCGAGACCAGTAGCCTGGCGCGTGGGAGCGGAACGCCTTTTCCTGCTCAATTCCCTCGGTCAGATTCACCATTTTCGTATTTGTGTAGAAAAAACTTAACGTCGTTAACAATCGTGTCAACGCACACGGTCTTAACTGCCTCCCCCTGAATGGATTCGTCTGACGCCGACTCGCTAGGGTTATTCAATTTCGGGGTTTAAGCGGCGGGCGGCACGGTTACCTACCCAAGGAGCGGCGGTCTCTCTCCCAGCTGTAAGCTCTACGAGTCGGAAGCCAGACCGCCAATTATTGAGATTCGGCGACTGGGCCTCTGGCTCGGAGATGCCGACGGCTCGGAGAGAAGGCGCCGCTCCTTGGATTACGACCACGCAGCGAGTGGGATTCCCAATCGCCTTCCATCTTCTAACACATTCCCGCTCATTAAATCGCGATAATAATCGGTCCAACCGGCAGTCGACGAACGCACGTAACCGTGCAATTCACCGCCGTCGGCGTCGCGCTCGGGCATGATGTGGCCGTGCTGCGCAAAATGCGCGCAAACGCCGTGCAACCATTCGTGCAGCCAGACTTCACCACGCGCCTCGTTTGTCCATGCAGATGATGGCGCATTGGCAATAGCGGCGTAAGTCGCTCCGTTCGTCCATTCGCTGGCGCCCATCGCCAGACCCCAGGCATCGCACGGAACCACCGTTCCATTTTTCAAATTCCGCTGTGGCCAGAAAACGAAAATCGAATCGTATTTCCCGGGCGACGCAAACTCATCCAGATCGGATTGAATGTCATCAGGCGACGGCCAGAAACGTGATGACGATTCGCGGGTGAGAGAAGTAAGCGCGCGATCGGGCCGCACAATTTCGTATTCGATTGTCGCTTTGCCGTTGGTTAACTCGCGCACGAGTTGTGGAAAACCGCGAAATGAATCAATCGCATCGGCCAGCTCGCGCTCGCTCGTAACGTGATGGAAATGTGTACGCGTTTTTTCCGTTTTCGCCGGCTCGACGGAGTCTCGCCCTACCAAGCCTCGCTCTACCGGCAAACGAACATCCAGCTCGCGATAAACGAGCAGCAATGTTTTCCAAATCTTCACCAGCTGACGGCGATACTTGCACGCAGCCGATAATCCGGCACCGCTTGAAACGCGGTCGTGTTCATCAACCCCGGAAATTCGGCGGCCACTTCGCCGCTGATTTGCTCGTGCGACGCAATAACGCGCGGACCGATAAACACGGAAGTAACGCCGGTGTCCTCGGCGGCGCGGCCCTGAAAACGATCGACATCCTTGCTCTCGCCGGACGCCACGCATTGGAATCCAACTAAAGTATCGCGTTTGCGCACGAGATAATATCCCGGCCCTGCGCTCCAGGTCACGTCGTTGGCAAAATGATAATCGTGTGCGCCATCGCCGCGAAGAGTGAATTGGCCATTGGCTTCTGCGAAAAAATTCTTGTAACGCAGGGAACTCTGCGCGCCAAAAATCCCATCGTACGAACCGGTGCCAAGCGTGAGATCGTGCCCGTGGATTCCGCTCTCCGCCGCGCCCGGAATTTCCACTTCGTGAAATTCTTCCTTTAGTCGGCTGGGATCGCCGGTAGGAAATTTTAACCCCGCCAGCGCGACAATTGAGCACGTGCAATCTGATTCGTGCTCGATTGCGACCGGATTCTTTCCTTCGAGATTGAATTCACGGCGCGCGGTTGAAGCAAAATGCCACAGCACGGCCTTGGCCAAAAGCGAGACGTCGCCGATCCCGCTCACGTTCCCTTCGTCGATGGCAAGGCCTTCCGGCCGCCGGAATTCGCGGTAGATAAACGGCGCGTTAAATTGCACCGCGAGGCGATCGTTAATTCCGTACCCGATGACGAACTGCGTGATCGAACTTTCCAATCGTTGCCCGGTGGGATTGGCAACGTCACGATCGTCAAATTGAAGCGAGCCGAAATGGGTGAACTGCTCGGCGATAGCGGTATAGAACCCGCTCAGGGAAACTTTCTCCTTCGGCATCGATTCCACCTGCGGGGTGTAGCAACCGCAAAGATCGCAAGCGCGCGCGGCCAATGGAAAAATTGCCAGCGCGAAAGTGAGAATCCGCAGATAGCGCAACACTGATCCGCTCTACCTAAAGTGAGGTCATAGTCAACCTGTGGCGGCAGCCGTGACGGCTGCGAAAAGAGCAGGCGACACGCCCGCCTCTACAGATCCTTCGCAAAACCGCAGCGTCAACCGCGTCATCCCGAGTCGCGTAGACGAGGAGGGACCCCACATAGGGGGGCGGATTGGGAAGTAGCTCGTGTGATCAATGCAGCTTACGTGAGGTCCCTCGCTTGCGCTCGGGATGACGGAGTGTGGGAAGCGCAAGGGCGGCCGCAAGAGTGGCGTGCCTACAAAGCGCGGTTACATTTGAACAACTGCCAGCCCGATCATGTCGAAATTCCAACTCATGCGATTTTTGTTTGCTCTTATTTTTTGTGGCGCCCTGAGCGTCTCGCCTCTATTGGCGCAGGAATCCTCCTCCACTGTTCCACCGGCCGCAGCAGAGTCCGGCAAGGATGTTGTTCACGCCCTGAACAATGCTTTCGCCAAAGTGTTCGAAATTGTCGCGCCCAGCGTCGTCATCATCGAGGTCTCGAAAAAGAACGACGGCAACGAGGGTTTCAACTTCGACGATTTATTCTTCCAAGGGCAGCCGGACGATAATTCGCCGCGGCGCGGTCCACGTAATTTGCAACCAATTCAGAGCGAAGGCTCCGGATTCATCGTGCGACCTGATGGATACATCTTTACTAATTTCCACGTGGTCGAGGGAGCGGAGCATGTGGATGTTAAATTAAAAGATGGCCGCGAATTTCCGGCCAAAGTCGTCGGGACCGATGAAAAGACCGACATCGCGGTGATCAAGATCGACGCCAAAGACTTGCCGGTGGTGCAGATGAGCGACAGCGATGCGGTGCGCGTTGGGCAGTTTGCCTTCGCCATCGGCGCGCCATTTAAGCTCGATTATACTTTCACCTACGGCGTGGTCAGCGGAAAAGGCCGGAGCAAATTGTTCACCAACGGCGGTTACAGCATTTCCGATTACATCCAGACCGATGCTTCGATTAATCCTGGGAATTCTGGCGGTCCGCTCTGCGACATCGACGGCAAGGTTATCGGCATGAACACGCTGATTAATGGATTGAACCGTGGCCTTGGCTTCGCTATTCCGAGCAACCTGGCCAACGAAATCGGCCAGCAATTGGTTGCCGGGAAGAAAATTGCGCGGCCGTGGCTCGGCATTCGGATCGAATCGGTCGGTGACAATCCGAACACGCGCGATTTGCTCAAGGGAATCGACAAAGGTGTAGTAGTGCGCACAATCGAAGCGGACGCGCCCGCGAACAAAAGCGATTTACGGCCATTCGATGTCATCACCAAGGTTGATGGCACGCCGGTAACGACCGACACACAGTTGCAACGCGAGATCTTAAAAAAGAAAATCGGCCAGGCGGTGAAGCTGACAGTTTGGCGGAAAGGTCAGACGGTTGAAATTCCGGTCACGACCGGTGAGTTGCCAAATGAGATTGCGCGCGCTTCCAACGAGATCGTGCCGCGCGAGCAAGGCCCCCCGGAAGATGTCGGGAAATTGGGGTTACAGGTGCAGGACATCACGAAGGAAATATCGGAGCGCCTGCACCTCGGCGATGCGCGGGGCGTGATCGTGACCGATGTCGCAGATAACAGCATCGCGGCCGCGCAAGGAATCGAGCGCGAAGATGTCATCACTGAAGTGGACGGAAAACCCGTTACAAATGTGCGGTCATTCCGCGAGGCCCTAGGCAAAGCCGATCCCAAACGCGGCGTCCTGCTCTATCTCGATCGCCAGGGAAGCAAAACATTCGCGGTGCTGAAGTCGGACGCGCAGTAGTAGCCTGTAGTAGGTGCATCGGCCGCTCGAGCGGGCGATGCCAATCTAGCGCGGGTGTGCCGACTAAGTCTAACATCGAGGTCCGAGCCGGACCGGCACGACCGCTCGATCCACCTCTCCGCAGCGCCTAAGTTTGCCGGCTTCCCACAATCACCAGCACGATCCCGCCGACCACACAAAGCCCGCTCAAGACAGGCGGGAAATTGATCCCGTGTCTTTCCTGATGCTTGATTTCAATCGGCCCGAGTTGCGCGTCCTTTTTTTCGGTGTTCCAACCGAGCCCCCCGTAGGCAAAACCGATAATGCCGACAATGATTAAAATGATTCCGAGAATGCCCGCGGGCTTCATCGGGCTATAGAGTGCGACGTCCGCCAATCAGGTTAATGATCAGAATCACGACCGCAATCACGAGCAGAATGTGAATGAATCCGCCCATCGTATACGAACTGACCAAACCAAGCAGCCAGAGCACCAACAGAATGACGAAGATTGTCCAAAGCATAATGGTTTCCTTGAGTTGAGTTTACTCTAGTTCGTGGCAGCAGGCCGGCTTGCGCTTATGGAATATTGCTAGTTTTCGAAATTGATTTCGGGTGCCCTGAAATACTACAATTTGGTCGACGGCGAAACTTGCCGATTTCGGAACAAACCCCAAACCGTCCGTGCGATCCACATTTCTCTTTTTCGTCGTTGCGCCGCTCCTGATTGCCTGCGCTTATCAGGGAACGATCGTCCAGAAAGCCAGTCAGCCTTTGCCGTTTGCCTACAGCCTTGGCATCGATGGCAGTTACAAATTTGCTCTCCGTGACCGTCTGGGCCACGTCCGCTGGCAACTTGTTTCCGCCGAGGTGTTCCACTCCTATCGGGTGGGCGATTATTTTAATGACGAACGTCCCACGCCCCCGCGCCATCGTTGCTATCCGGTGAGCGGAAAGGAAGTGGTGCAACTCCGCCCTCCTCAATACGAAACAATTCCTATCCGCGTCCCGCGTTTTCAGCCGATTCCCTTAGAACCGCCCGCGGTGCGTACGTTGCATCCTGGCACCGCTGCACGGCACTAGCGATTTCGCGACAGGGAATCGACGCCACAGAAAATTTCCGGGGAACGCAGACTGCCGGCCTGCAAGTCTCGGCAGCTTGCCGAGACTATTTGGAAGGCTCGATCGATGCGTGTACGCATTTGGATGTTGCCGGCAGGCTGCCGGCAACTGCAGGCTAGCAGCCCGCGCTCCCCGGAATCCTGCAACATTCACTCCTCTTTCAATGCCGCACGTAGATTCCAGTCGGCGCGCTCGAGCCGCGACCGCGCACTCTCGCAATCGCATTCGGCCAACTTCGAGACAAGGCCGATCGCCCGCTCGCGCAGTTTTTTGTTTGTTGGCTGAAGATCGATCATCAAATTCCCGCGCACCCGCCCCAGCCGAGCCATTGCGCCCGTGCTGATGATATTCAGCGCGACTTTTGTCGCCGTTCCCGCTTTCAGACGCGTGGAGCCGGTAACGATTTCCGGGCCCACCGCGAGATTTATCACAAGGTCGCAACCTTCTGTCGAGGAAGGCGCTGTAGACGCAGCCGTGCTCGCTGCTGAAGGTGATGTCGTTGCAGGCGACACGCCTGCCAACACAGGTACCGGAGGATTGCAGGTTATGAAAATTGTTTGCGCGGCAATTTCCCGCGCACGTCGCAGCGCCCCTATTACAAATGCCGCCCGGCCGCTCGCCGAAATCCCAATCACCAAGTCCTCCGGCTTAACCCCGCGCTCGTCCATCGCCAGCGCACCAGCACGCGCATCGTCCTCCGCGCCCTCAATGCTTCGCCGCAGCGCAGACGCGCCCCCGGCAATAATCCCCTGGAATAAATCGGGTGACGCGCCAAAGGTTGGCTGGATTTCAGCGGCATCGAGAACTCCGAGCCTGCCACTCGTTCCGGCGCCGACGTAAAACACGCGTCCGCCATTGCCAATCGCGCCGGCCGCCAATTCGATCGCCCGCGCCAGTTGATCGACGCATTGACGCAATCCTTCTTCCACCGATTTTTCTTCCGCCACGAAAAGCTCGACGATTTCGCGGACACTCAATCGATCGAGATTGGCTGATTTCGGATTCGCTTGCTCGGTCGATGAAACCAACTGAAGCGCTCCGTCCGGTTCCTCGGTTTTTTCAATTTGCAACCTCTCTTCTGCCGCCAACCAGGCCGCGCCCACCTCTGGCGGGGATTCGCACATCTCGACCTTAGCGCCGGAAATTTTTTCGCCGAGCGCCTTGCCGAATGCTACTCCGTAAAATTTCTGATTTTCGAACAAGCCCCCCATCAGTCGAACTTCCGGAGCTTCAAGCTGAAGCCGCATCGAAACGGCCGTTGTGAAATCGACCAACGCGCTCACTCCCGCTGCGATAATTTGGCGCGCGGCTTCATCGCTCTTCCGCGCCGCTTCGAAAACGACCGGCGCCAATGAGGCGATCTCCATTTTGTCTGCCGTCTGCGCCCACCGCACCAGCTCATCGAAATTATTCAAGCCAAGCGCGTGCAAAATATTTGCCGCAAACTCCCGTTCGCCCCGGCGCAGATCGTATTCCCGAAGCACCGAGCGCAAAGCGCGAACGGAAACGAAATACGCGCCGCCGGCATCTCCCAAAATATGTCCCCATCCACCGGCTTTTTCGATTCGCTGGCCACTGCGACCGGTCACGGATGAACCCGTGCCTGCATTCACCGCGATTCCGTCGCGATCACGCAAACACGCCGCCATTCCCGAGTCGCGATCGCTGCCCGCGACAATCTTCGCTCTCGGCCAAACGGCCCGTGCAAGTTTCAACGCTGCTGCGCGATCTTCCTCTGTCGCGCAGCCGGCGAGAAAGACTCCAATCCGATCCACATCGCGCGGCAAAACGCGAAAAATTTTTGTGATCTGATCCAGCGGCGTCAGACGCAGATTCGACGGCGGCAAGTTTCCCGACTCGACAATTGCGCCATCGGCAACCAACGCCCACGCGGTCTTGGTTCCTCCGCCTTCGATCCCGAGAATTTTTTCGCCGGTCATCAATCTGTAGCGGCGGCCTATGACCGCCGTCCCAAGTGTAGACGCAAATTCATCGGCGGTCATAGGCCGCCGCTACAGATTGACATCGCGCGAAAATCTCGCTGCGCGTTTGGCAGGAACATAAACTTCCAAGTCTGTGTGCCCCGCGTGCGTTTTACGCCGCTGATTCGGTCGAGCAGCGGACAGGAATGTCCGCTGGGCGCACAGGCCGCAGGTCTGTGTTCCAGCAGCGTCTGAGCCATTGTTTCGCGAAACCTCATTCGTATGATGAATCCATGACCGGAGCGGAAGCGTGCGCGCGTATCGAAACGCTGCGGCGCGACATCACTGAGCACAATCGGCGCTACTACGAAGAAGCGGCGCCCAGCATTAGCGATCGCGAGTACGATCAGCTTTACCGCGAACTGGCGGAGCTTGAGAGAAAATTTCCGCAATTCGCGCGCGAGAATTCGCCAACACGCCGTGTCGGCGGGCAACCGCTCAAGCAGTTCGCGCAGGTTACGCATCGTGTGCCTATGCTTAGCCTCGACAATACCTACTCAGTGGAAGAGTTAGCGGAATTTTACGCGCGCATCACCCGCTTGCTTCCACATGAAAAAATTCCAGTGGTGATCGAGCCAAAAGTCGATGGCGTCGCGGTCTCGCTGCTCTACGAAAACGGCGAAGTCTGCTATGCTGCAACTCGCGGCGACGGTGCCGTCGGCGACGACATCACCCAAAATATTTTGACCATTCGCTCCGTGCGCCGACGGCTAAAAGGAAATCCTCCGGCCGTCCTTGAAGTGCGCGGTGAAGTTTACATGGACAAGCGCGGCTTCGAAAAACTGAATGCCGATCGGGCCGAACAGGGTCTCGCGGCATTTGCCAATCCGCGCAATGCGGCAGCCGGTTCCTTGAAGCAACTCGATCCCGCGCTGGTGGCCAAGCGTCCTCTCGGGATCATTCTTTACGGCACCGGCGCGGTCGAAGGCGTGAAGCTGGAAAAACATTCCGACCTCTTTCCGCTGCTGGACAGATTCGGGCTGCCGCACAGCGAACGGATTTGGTCCGCCTCCTCAGCCGACACGATTATCAAAGCCATTCAGGAGCTGGACAAAGTGCGCCACGATTTTCGTTATCAAACCGACGGCGCGGTGGTGAAGGTCGATTCCTTTGCTCAACGGGAGCGTCTCGGTTTCACTTCCAAATCGCCGCGCTGGGCCATCGCTTTTAAGTACGAGGCAGAACGCGTGCAAACAAGATTGCACGACATTCGGGTGCAAGTGGGGCGAACCGGTGTGCTGACCCCGGTCGCAGCGCTTGATCCAGTTCTCGTTAGCGGATCAACCGTGGGCCGCGCGACTTTACACAACGAAGAAGAGATCGCGCGCAAAGACATCCGCATTGGCGACACCGTCATCATTGAGAAGGCCGGCGAAGTCATTCCCGCAGTGGTCGAAGTGCGGAAGGATTTGCGCACCGGATCGGAAAAGAAGTTTCGGATGCCGATAAAATGTCCGGAATGCGGCAGCGCGGTAGTGAAGGATTCGGCGCAGGTGGCGGTACGCTGTGTCAATGCGCGGTGTCCGGCGCAGGTGCGGCGAAGGATCGAGCATTTCGCTTCGCGCGGTGCGATGGACATTGAAGGTCTTGGCGAAATGATGGTGACACAGTTGGTGAAGGCAGACTTGGTGCGGGATGTCGCCGATGTCTACACTCTCGA
>QHRJ01000332.1 GCA_003220075.1 Verrucomicrobiota bacterium | reverse complement strand
TCGAGAAGTTCAAAGGCAAGTTCGACATGGGCTACGAAAAATTGCGCGAAGAGATTTTCGCCAATCAAAAGCGACTTGGCGTGATTCCGGAAAACACCCAGCTCACTCCGTTGCCTCCGAGCATCCCAAAGTGGGACTCGCTTTCCATGATCCAAAAGAAACTCTATGCGCGCCAGGCGGAGGTCTTCGCCGCCTATGCCGCGTATACCGATTTTGAAATTGGCCGTGTCATCCAGGAGGTCGAGGATATGGGCAAACTCGACAACACGTTGATCGTCTATATCTGCGGCGATAACGGCTCGAGTCCGGAAGGCACTCTGTCCGGGACACCCAATCAACTCACCGCCTACAACGGCATTCTAAGCCTGCCCGAAGCCGAGCAGATTCTTAACTACGAAGCATGGGGCTCGGCCAAAACCTACCCGCACATGGCGGTGGCTTGGGCGCTGGCCTTTGATACGCCTTTCCAGTGGACCAAGCAGGTCGCGTCGCATTTCGGCGGAACCCGCCAAGGGCTAGCCATCTCTTGGCCTGGCCACATCACGGATGTCGGTGGAATTCGTAGCCAGTTCCATCACGTCATCGATATTGCGCCAACCATCCTCGAGGCCGCTGGCCTGAAGGCGCCGGATAGGGTGAATGGTATCGCGCAAAGGCCGATCGAAGGTGTGAGCATGGCTTACACGTTTGACCAGGCGAACAAAAATGCCCCATCGACGCGAGGCACACAGTATTTCGAGATGGCCGGGAACCGCGCGATCTACCACGAGGGTTGGATCGCGGCGACCACGCCCTTCGCTCCGCCTTGGGATCTGGCCACCGGCAAATTGCCTGACGTGGTCAACGGTTACAAGTGGGAACTCTATAACATCGCGGACGATTTCTCGGAGAGTAACAACCTCGCGGCCGCGAATCCGGGAAAGCTTAGGGAGCTGCAAGGACTATTCCTGACCGAGGCGGCTAAGTATAACGTTTTGCCGTTGGATAACACAGCCTTCGTCCGCCTCCAGACCGCGCGACCGAGCGCTGTTGCCGGGAAGACGGTCTTCACCTATACCGGTGAGAATGCCGGAATTCCAGTCGGCAACGCTCCTAACATTTTGAACAAGGACTACACCATCACTGCCGACGTAACTATTCCCGAGGGTGGCGCGGAAGGAATGATCGTTACCTTTGGCGGCCACTTTGCTGGCTACGGCCTCTTCCTCCAAAAAGGTAAGCCGGTCTTTGTTTACAACCTTCTTGATCTAAAAAGATACCGCTGGGAAGGCGGCATAGGTGGCAAGATAGGGGAGGATTTGTTTGGTCGTGCGCTCAAGCCGGGCAAGCACTCGATCGTGTTCGACTTCAAATACGACGGACCGGGTCCAGGCAAAGGCGGCACCGGCGTACTGTCAGTTGATGGTAAGCAGCTCGCGAAGCACACGATGCCGCATTCGATTCCGCTCCTGATGTCGATCGACGAGACATTCGATGTTGGCCTCGATACTCGCTCGACGGTGGATGACAGCTACCAGCTTCCTTTCCGTTTCACCGGAACAATCGACAAACTGACCTTCGACCTCGGACATTCGCAAATGTCGGTCGAGGAAACGCATGATGCCGCGATCGCAATCGCCAAATCCACCGACTAACGAGACCATTTATGAGCCAAAGCCACTTTACTCTCCGCTTCCCATTGAAGTCGCCCGAGGACGCAAAGGCGCTCGCGGAACTACTTCCGCCGCTGATGCCGCAATTGTTCGAAGCGGCGGATACTATCGGCACAATTCACTACTCGCGCTTCACACTGCTGAGTGAGAAGACACTGCTGTTTCTGGGCGACTTCGACGGCGAATTCGGTCAGCTCATGGCGAATCTCGCGGCGCAGGCCGGACCAGTTTTCGACGCTATTTTCCAGCACGTAGTTAGTCCGACACCTACTCCGGTCGCGGCTAATGCAGAGGCTTTCGTCGAATGGACCGCGGCGCATATCGTTCATGCGTTGAATCTCTATACGGCCTACCCAGCGGTAACTGCCAGGGAGATCAAGGCCCTGGCGTCGGCAGCAGATGTTCACGACACCTGCGAACAACGCCCATTCCTCGTGATTCTTCCCATCAAGTCATCCATCGCCTTCGTCGAGGTAAAACTTCTCCTGATCGCGAGAGGGAAAGGGACAACCAAAGACCTGGACAAAGTCGGCACACCGCACTTCGCCCAGTTCGTGCCGCTTGAGGACAACCAAATCGGTTTCTTCACCGTCTATGACGGCACGTTCAACGAGTACATCGCCGATTTCACCAAGAACATTGGCCAAGTATTCGATCTCATATTCAAGTTCACCAAGAACCCGCCGCCCTCGCC
>QHRJ01000144.1 GCA_003220075.1 Verrucomicrobiota bacterium | reverse complement strand
GGGCGTTTCTGCGAAACGCCGCTTTAAACAGACCGGCGTCCCGCACGGACGTCCCACAGCTCGACTTGTAAAGGCAAAGCCCTGTCGCGTTCGTCGTTTTTTGGTAGGCGACGCTCCGCGGAGCCGTAGTTGTGGTTCATCTCGCCGGAGTCTCGCCCTACCAAAGTGGCGAAAGCGTTTGACAGGGTTTATGTTCGTATGAACGTCATATATGGAACCGCCCGATGCGACAAATCTCTGGCAAAACGTGCGTGAGATTCCGACCGCGGCACGCACGGTTCATCCCCGGAAGTTTCATGGCCGGGGCGCTTCGATTAACCCGGCAAACCGGTTCGAGACGCTGCATTTTGAGGAGGATCCGCATGATGAAGTCGATGAGGACTCGCGTCCTCGGAAAACCATTTTTTACCGTGATGGCTCGCAATCCATCATTGCTCGCAATAACAGTCCCGATGTCGGCTTCGAGACGAGCGTGAACCCGTATCGCGGCTGCGAGCACGGCTGCGTTTACTGCTACGCCCGGCCTACCCACGAGTATCTGGGGTTCTCCGCGGGAACCGATTTCGAGTCCCGGATTATGGTGAAAATGGACGCGCCGAAATTGCTGGAAGCCGAATTATCTTCGCGAAAGTGGAGACCGCAGGTGATCGCGATCAGCGGCGTGACCGATCCGTATCAACCAATCGAACGCAAACTCGAAATCACCCGCGGATGCTTGCAAGTCCTGGCGCGATTCCGGAATCCGGTCGGAATCATCACTAAAAATCGACTGGTCACGCGTGATAGTGGTTTGCTGGGCGAGCTTGCCGAATTTTCCTGCGCGGCCGTGAACGTGTCGGTTACATCACTCGTCGAAGAATTGCAGCGCGTTCTTGAACCGCGAACGTCGCCGCCGCATGCTCGTTTGGAAGCGATCTCTAAATTGCGCGAAGTCGGCGTTCCGGTTGGCGTAATGGTGGCGCCCGTCATTCCTGGGTTGACCGATCATGAGATGCCGGGAATTCTGGCCGTTTGTGCGAGAGCGGGTGCGCAATTCGCGGGCTACACCATCATGCGACTGCCTTTTGCGGTGGCGCCGCTCTTCGAGCGCTGGCTAGACGAACATTTTCCCGATCGAAAAGCGAAAGTGCTCTCGCGGATTCGCGCAATTCGTGGCGGCGACCGATTGAGCGACCCGCGCTGGGGGACGCGAATTAAAGGCGAAGGAATTTTCGCGGAACAAATCGCGACACTATTTCAAATGAGTTGTCGCAAGGTCGGAATCGGTCCACGGCCGGAGTTATCAACCCAACATTTTAGGCGTCCGCGCGAGCAGCTAAAACTGTTTTAATCAACATGGCCTCGTCATCCCGAGCGACAGTCGAGGGATCCCGGTGAAGTTACCTTAAAGGTTGCGCGTCGGGATCCCTCGACTGTCGCTCGGGATGACGAGCGTGCCCTTACGAAATCCAAATCGTCTTCACGTTCGCAAACTCTCGAATCCCTTCGGCACCAAGTTCGCGGCCGTAACCGGATCGTTTGACCCCGCCGAATGGCACGCGCGGATCGGACGCGACCATTGCATTTACGAACACCATTCCGCTTTCCAGTTCGTGCGAAAAGAATTCCTGCTCGTCCGGCTCGTTTGTCCAAACACTGGCGCCGAGCCCAAAACTGGAATCGTTTGCAATCGCGACAGCTTCCTCGCGATCGCGCACGCGAAAAAAAAGCGCGACCGGACCGAAAACCTCTTCGCGATAAGCAGGCGCGCTCTTGGGAATTTCCGTTAGCACCGTGGGCTCGTAAAAATAGCCCGCGCGGTCAGCGCGTTTTCCGCCGCATAAAATTTTTGCTCCGGCCGCAACCGATTTCTGCACCTGCTCGTCGACCCCGTGAAGAATGTTTTCTGAGGAGAGCGGCGCGACTTCGGTAGTTTCATCAACCGGATCTCCGAGTTTCATCTTCTTCATCTTCTCCACAAATTGCGCGGCGTATTTTTCGTAGATCGCGTCGGCAATAATGAAGCGTTTCGCGGCAATGCAGGATTGGCCGGAGTTCACCATGCGCGATTTCAGCCCGGTGGAGATTGCATCGTCCAACTCGGCGCTCGGTATGACAATGAACGGATCGCTCCCGCCGAGCTCGAGCACACTCTTTTTTATCTCGCGACCCGCAGTGCTCGCGACGGCGCTGCCAGCACGTTCGCTGCCGGTGAGCGTCACCGCTTTCACTCTTGGATCGCGAATGATTTTTTCGACCGTTTCATTTTCGATTAGCAATGTTTGGAACACACCGGGACCAAAACCGGCATCGCGAAAAATTTCTTCGATGGCAAGCGCGCACTGCGGAACGTTGGAGGCATGTTTGAGCAGACCGACATTCCCTGCCATCAAGGCTGGCGCCGCAAACCGGAAGACCTGCCAGAAAGGAAAATTCCACGGCATGATCGCGAGGACGGCTCCGAGCGGCTCATAACGGACATAGCTTCGCCCGGCATCCGACGATACAATCTGTTCGCTCAAGAATTTCTCGCCGTGTTCCGCGTAGAAACGGCAACCGCGTGCGCATTTCTCAATTTCGTCGATTGACCCACGCAAAAGTTTTCCCATCTCGCTGGTAATAATCCGCGCAAAGTGCTCGCGATCTTTTTCTAGCACCTCGGCAGCGTGTTGCAGTTTGACAGCCCGCTCAGCAAACGAACTGCGACGATGTTTTCCGAAAGCGGAAACAGCGCGGGCCAACGCTCTCTCAAGTTCACAGTCGGTATGCGAGTCGAAGCGTTTGGTTAATTCGCCGGTTGCTGGGTTGATTGATGCAATGGACATGCGAATTCAATAAACGGGCATCCGTCACCTGTCATCCTGAGCAAGTTCGAAGGATCCCGCCGCGCTACCTTAACGCTTTCGCGGCGGGATCCCTAGACTGAGCTCGGGATGACGGACAAATTGGATCCCAGCCGCCGATGGCGATGGCAGCTATAAACGCAAGCCTCTTGGAATCAAAACGCGATCGAGCAGATCGAAGCCGAATTGGACGAACAGCGCGAGCAAGGCCGCTGGAATTGCGCCTTCCAAAATCGTGACATGATCGTTCAAATTCAGTCCGCTGATAATCGGTTCACCTAATCCGCCGGCGCCGATCAATGCTGCCAGCGTGGCTGTGCCGATGTTGATGACGGCGCTTGTTTTGATTCCCGCGAGAATCGATCGCGACGCCAGGGGGAGAAAAATCTTCCGCAATCGCTGACCAGCCGTCAGGCCGAGCGCGATGGCAGACTCGCGCAGTGGTCGCGAGATATCCTGCAATCCGGTGGCGGTGTTCCGAACAATCGGCAGCAAGCCGTAAAGAAAAAGGGCGACGATGGCCGTGCGTGCGCTAATTCCGAAAAACGGCAACGGCACGAGAAGCGCCAGCAGAGCGAGCGATGGAATCGTTTGAATTATTCCGGTAGCGCCGAGAATGGCGTGCCCGACTGCGCCGCCGCGGCTCGCGACAATTCCGAGCGGTAATCCGACGATTATGGCAAGAAGCAGCGAGATGCCGGCGAGCTCGAGGTGTCGCGTTACCCAGCGCAAAAGTTTGTTGCGGAAAGATTCAGACACGAATGGAGTCGCGATCGCCCCGTCCGTGGTTCCAAAGAATTGTTGCGCGGCCGCAGCATAATTCTTAGTCCGCTCGGCTTCGGAATTGAGACGAATCATTCGGCCTTCATCAATAGAGTTGGAAAGATCATTCAGGGCGTGAGCGGCCTGTGACGACAACGTTTTGCGATAGAGGAATACGGCTTTGTATTGCGGAAAGAAATGCAGGTCATCAATCAAAGTAACCAGTCCGTAATCGCCGATTTTCGCATCGGTTGAATAAGCGTCTTTGACATCGATCTCACCTTTCGCCAACGCGGCATAACCGAGCGCGTGATCAACGCCGAGTACTTGAGAGGGCGCGAGCTGGTAACGCTCGCTCAGCGGTCGCCAACCATCGCGGCGCTCAAGAAATTCATGGGTCAGCCCAAACTTCAGCTCACGATGGGCGCGCAAATCACTTATGGTTGTAAGGCCGAGCTGTTCGCTTTGATCGCGCCTCATCACCAGCGCGTAGGTGTTGTTGAAACCGAGATCATCAGTCATCGCGATTCCCTGCGCGGATAAGGCGTTGCGAATTTGCGCAATCGAAGCCCCGGGTTGCTTCAACATTTCTTCTGCGATCGTACCGGTGTATTCGGGGTAAACGTCGATGCCGCCGCCGCGCAACGCTTCCCAAAGAATTATGGTGCCGCCCATTCCGGGGCGGTGCTCCACCTTGATGCCAGCGTTTTCGAGCGCGCGTTTCGCGATCTCGGCCAGTACGTACGATTCGGTGAATTTTTTGGAACCGATGAAGACCGGATCGGCTGAGACGAGTGTTACGGAGAGAAAAACCGACGCGACTGCTAACAAGGAGCGACGGCTTCCAAGTCGCCGACGCAAATAAACGGCGGTCTGGCCTCTGGCTCGTAAGAGCCGACGGCTCGGAGAGAGACCGCCGCTCCTTGATTGCTGCGGCGCGTTCATAACTGAACCAAGCCCCGTTGTGCGCTGATGAATTCACGAACGAATTCGTTTGCGGGTTTCGCCCGGAGATCCGCGATCAATCCGCGCTGGACGATCTGGCCTTCGTTCATGAGCGCGATCTCGTCGCCAAGAAAGGCGGCTTCAGCCAGGTCGTGCGTGACGAGCAAAACCGTTTGTTGAAGGCGTGTGCAAATCTCCTTGAGATCGCGTTGGAGATTCATCCGGACAAGGGGATCGAGCGCGGCGAATGGCTCGTCGAGCAAAAGCAACTCTGGCGACAACATCAGAGCGCGCATTAAACCCACGCGTTGGCGTTGCCCACCAGAGAGCTCGAGCGGATAACGGTCGAGCCCACTGCTGGGAAATTTCGTGAGTTCGCAGAGCTCCGTGATGCGTTTCTCGATCTCATCGCATCTTTTTCGGAACAATCGTGGTTGGAGCGTGAGATTGTGCCTGGCGGTAAGGTGCGGGAAGAGGCCACCATCCTGGATAACATAACCGAGGCGGCGGCGAATTTTCATGATCGTTTCAGCTGCGATCTTCTCTCCATCAAATTGGATTTCACCGGTATCAGCGGTGAGGAGCCCGACGATCAGACGAAGGATTGTGGACTTGCCACAACCGCTCGGGCCGATCAGGGCGGTCATCTTACCGCGCTCGATTTCGAGATTAACGTCGCGGACGGCGAAATCGGCTCCGAAACGTTTACTGACGTAGCGAAAGTGAACGAGGGCGTTCACGGAAATCAACAGCTAGAGCACGAAGAGAAAGAGGCCGAATAGCTTTTGTTCATCTGTCCAAATTTTTTCAAAACGCAGACCAACAGCGCCGGCCAGCGCGATCATTTCTGAAGGCGAATATTTGTAGGAGAATTCAGTGATGATGTGTTCGCCGCGCGCAAAGCTGAAAGCAGCATCTGCAATGCTCACTGCTTGCGGCCTTAGACTGATGAGATGCATCTCGATGCGGCCGGCCTTCTCATTGTAAATGGCGCGATGACGCCAGCCCTGGGGATCAAAATCCGAACCGAGTTCGCGATTGGTGCGCGCGAGCAAGTTCAAATTGAACTGCGCGGTTACTCCCGCGCCGTCGTTGTAGGCGTGCTCGAGAATCGCTTTCGATTTTTTCAGATCGACGCCCATGAGTAAAGCGCCGCCGGGCCCAACCATGGCCGCGATTTTTTTCAAAAATTCAGTCGCATCTTCCGGTTCGAGATTTCCAATGGTCGAGCCGGGAAAGTAAACAACGGTGCGATTAGCAAGGCCGCTACGCGGAGGCAAATCGAAGGGCTGGAGGTAGTCGGCACAGACAGGAAGAATTTCGAGCGCGGGAAATTTTTTGCGAAAGGTGATCGTCGATTGGGTGAGTTGTTCGCGCGAGATATCTACTGGCACATAAGCAACCGGTGCCTCGAGATTATCCAAGAGGATTCGCGTCTTCGTTCCGGCCCCCGTGCCAAGTCCTATCAATTCGATCCTGCGACCCAACGCGTTGGCGATTTCGCCGCCGCGCTTGCGCAAAATCCGCATTTCCGTGCGCGTGATGTAATACTCGGGAAGCTCGCAAATTTTCGAAAAGAGGGCCGAGCCAGTTTCGTCGTAAAAAAATTTGCACGGCAAAGTGCGCGGATTTTGCGACAACCCGGCGATGACTTGCTCGCAAAACTCTTCATTGGCCGGCTCGAAATCAAGCACGGCGATTTGGCCGGCGTGTCTGTTCATGCCGCGTCGCGTGCCAGTCGAATCCCGGTGAATTGCCAGCGTTTTTCGGGTTGGAAAAAATTCCGATAGGTGGTGCGGATATGCGATTGCGAAGTTGCGCAGGAGCCGCCGCGCAAGACGTATTGGTTGCACATGAATTTGCCGTTGTATTCCCCGAGTGCGCCGGGCGCGGCGCGGTAGCCAGGATAGGGCGAGTAGGAGCTGCGCGTCCATTCCCAGACGTCGCCAAAAAGTTGGAAGATGGAACCGCCGTGCCCTGCCGCTGACCAACTCGCGGGCGAGCCGGCTCCGGTCGAACGGTATTCTACTAACTTACGCTTACCTGGCGCTTCGCGTCCTCCTCTCCCTGAGGGAGAGGATTGAGGTGAGGGTGAAGACTGGGATGCGAGAGCGGCTGGATGAAACCGTTCCGCTTCGACGAAGTTGCCGTCGATTGTCTCACCCTGCGCAGCCCACTCCCATTCGAATTCCGTCGGCAATCGCGCGCCGGAAAAATTCGCGAACGCGTCGGCCTCGAAATAACTCACGTGTGTGACCGGCTCGTTTTCATCGACCGGGCGAAAACCGGAAAGGGTAAAATGCCACCACGCGCCATCTCGCTTTTCCCAATAGAGCGGCGCTTCCCAATGTTGCTCGTTTATCGTCATCCAGCCGAGCGAAAGCCAAAATTCAGGTCGCTGATATCCGCCGGCTTCGATGAAACGCAAATATTCGCCGCAGGTAACTGGACGCGAGCCGAGGGAAAATTTCGGAACGAGGGCGCGATGCCGTGGTCCTTCATTGTCGTAGGAAAAATCGCGACCATCATGGCCGATGGTTGCAATCGTTTCCGCGAAATCGACAAATGTCGTCGGCGGAGGCGGTTCAGTTTTTTCCTGGGCGCGTTTTCGAAAAATCGGATGCAACGGATTTTGCGCGAAGACATGCTTGATATCGGTAACGAGCAATTCCTGATGTTGCTGTTCGTGATGAATGCCGAGTGTGATGATTGGTGCAACTTCGTCCAGTAATTCCTCCGAAGCGGAAGCGAGAAGATCTTCAATCTGCCGATCAACGCCTTCGCGGTAGCGGAACGATTCCGCCACCGTTGGCCGGGAGATCAAACCGCGCAGATCACGCCGATGCATCGTGCCGGCGGCGTTGTAATAGGAATTAAACAGAAATGCATACTCCGGGATCGCCGGCACGTATCCGGTCACAAATTTCTTGAGTACAAATGTCTCAAAAAACCAAGTCGTATGCGCGAGATGCCATTTCGTCGGGCTAACGTCGGGCATCGATTGCACGACGCAGTCTTCCGCCTCCAGATCGCGCGTCAGCAGCTTCGAAAAGTCGCGCACGTCCCGAAAACGCGCGCACAGTGACTCTGCGCCTGATATTGCCCGCGCGGGCTTCTCCCCGATCGCCGGCATGTCTCAGGTCTCGTCGGCCTCGTGTTCTTCCCGACGTGCCTCCAGCATTCGATCGTGCGCGGCCTCTTCCAAACCGTCGGTGACCAATGATTGTCCGAGCGTCTCATCGTCCTCATCAAAGCCCGGGCGCGGAGCGCGATGTCCGGGTGATTCGGGAACAATCTCATGCTCGTCCTCGGAAACTTCGACTCCGCCACCGACTTCCTCCGGCGCGCCGGCCTGCGGAATTCCCATCAACTCGCGGCGAGCCTGTTCCCAATCCGCATCGGTAAAATCATCGGGATCGCGTTCATCGATCAAGGCGATCTCACGGGCGCGACGCTCGATCATCTCGGGAGACGGCACGCCGACGCCATCGCCATGCACGGAAATTTTTCCGAAGCCCGATTGTGAGTTTTCATTCATATACATAAATGAACCGGATTCTAGTAAACGATTGTGCGCACGAGGGGATTTGTCGAGGAATCAATTCGCATGCAGGAAAATAGGCCGGTCAGGATAATGTGCCAATGATTCCGCTGCGGGACGAAATTTTTATTCGCGAGAACGGCGAACAGGTCGCGTTCAGCGAAT
>QHRJ01000143.1 GCA_003220075.1 Verrucomicrobiota bacterium | reverse complement strand
ATTCCATCAATGCCGCGAGATCGTCGAGTTGTCGCGCCGCCAGTGGTTTCACTTTCTCGAGTAATGTCGCCAGTTTTTTTTGATCGAGTTTTTTGTAAAAATCCAAGCAAAGCAGGTCGTCGGAAAAAGTGACCTGTGGACTCAATTGCAGTTCTTGCGCGAAACGATCGGCTGCCTCGAGGTTGCTGTGCTGGATCGCGTCATTTAGCAAAGCGCGAAGGGAACCGGCGCGAAACGGAGCGCTTTTGACCAAGTGCTCGAGTGTTGCCCGCGCCTCCGCATTTTTCTGCGGATCGGGCGATTTGATCCGAACCGCGGCAAGGTTGTATTGATACGTTTCGTTGCCCGGTTCCTTTGCCAAAGCTGCGGCGAAATGGCGTTCCTGACCTGCTTCATCGCCCTGCGCACGCGCCAACCATCCGGCAACGACATGGTAAGGCGCGCTTTCGCGATTCTCCTTCGGCACGCTCTCGAGCGCTTTGCGAGCTGCATCGAGCTGACCGAAGCGCAAAGCGGCAGAGGCGAGGTTGAGCTGGCTATCGATGTCGCGCGGTCGCAAGCGTGCGATTTCTGCGCGCCAGACCACGGTTTCAGCGCGATTTTGTTTCTCGGTAGCTTCGGCCAGGATTTGATAGGCCGACAAAGAATCATGATTGATCTGTACCGCCTGTCGCGCGGCATCATTCGCGCCATTAAAATTTCCTTGTTTCAGATTCGCTTCGGCTTGTCGAAGCCAGCGCGATTCTCGCCAGGTATTAACGACTTTTGGACCAATGGTAAGAACAAGCAGCCCGAGCGCGAATCCGGCAATGACCGCCAGGATGATTAGACCGCCGCGGACAGAACGGGTCTGAGCTGCCGAAGCCGTTTTGTTTGTCTGTCGCCGAAGCTGATGCATCACCGGATTTGTCATCGCGTTTCTATGGACACGCGCTCGTCCCTTTAAATACGAGCGGCGTTCAAGCGTGGGCCGTCTCAGCCGCCGCTTCCTCTTCTGCCACGACCGGGACCTCCTCGATCGCTTCAATCGCTTCCTCGCGCAGCCGCTCACCCCAGACATAACGTGCGAGCAATACTTTGATCGTCGCCGTCAACGGCACCGCCAAAATTGGACCGAGCAATCCCCCAATCAGCAAACCCCAGACGAAAATCGAAACAATCACTGTCATCGGGTGAAGACCGACCGAATTGCCGATGATGCGGGGCGCGTAAAACAAGCCCTCCAGATTCTGGACGATGATAAAAATCGCGGTGACAGCTAGCGGATGCATCCAATCGCCCCACTGGGCAGCCGCGATAAGGACGGCAGGAATCCAGCAAAGGATGATCCCGATGTACGGAATCATGGTGAGAATGGCAACAAGGCAACCGATGAGGACGGCAAAATTTAATCCGGGCGGCGGAAGGAACGAGAGCATTGTGCCAATCAGAATGCCATCGACGAGACAGACGAGTAGTTGCCCACGAAAATAGGCGATGATGTAGCTGTTGATCTGAAGGAGAACGTCGGCGACTTCGTCTTTGAGGGGCGAATTACGAAGCGGCAGGTATTCTTTCCAACGACGCTGGATGGCGGGTCGTTGTTTAAGAAGGAAGAACAAATAAATCGGCACCAGGATCAAGCTCAAAAGAAAACCGGTGACGCCGAGAAATCCGCCAATGCTTTTCTTAACGATCGTCCAGATCTTCTCGGTGAGGTTGGGCAGTTGTTTTTCAAGGTTGGGCAGTTGTTTTTCCACCAGCTCCTGAAGACGGCCCTGCTCCGCGTCGGTCAGTTTAGAGGGCGCGGGGGCGATTTCCTCCAACGGCGGCGTGGTGGATGGCGAAGGAACCGAAAGAGCCTCCTCCGGCGCAGCGCTTGCAGCAGGCTTCGGACTCGGTTTCGGTGTCGGGACCGGCGTTGATCCGAGCAACCAATTTACGATCCCACTGGTGGCTTTCGCTCGCGTTTTGTCAGTGCTGCCAAAGGTCCGTTCGTAGCGATAAATTACATCGACAATTTTATCGCGCGCCTTGACAGTGTATTGGGGTAATTCCTTCGCCAAGTTCGAGCTCTGCATTCCAATTGCTGGCACCAGCCATGTGCCGATGGCGACAAGCGCGAGCCCGGCAATCGCAAAAAGCAGCATGATCGATTTCGCGCGACCGAGCCCGTTGGCCGCCATTCGAGTGACAACCGGGTCAAGCAAATAGGCAAGAATGGCCGCGATCGCGACCGGAATTAAAATTGGCTGCAGAAAGCTGATCACGTTCGTCATGATCCAGACCGCTGCGACGAATACGAAAATGAGGAAGCTAATGGCGAGTGCGCTGACCGCAGCCCAGATGGCCTTGCGTTGCCATTCTGCCGGGTAACGCGTGCCGCTAGATTCACTCATGGTTTCGCTCCAGTCGGATTGGTTTTGCTGACACGGGTTTTTTGGGCGTCGATTTTTGCCGCAAGATTTTTATTCGATGGGTCGAGTGTCTTTGCCTTCTGCCACGATTCGAGCGCTTGGGAGACACGGTTCAACTTCGAATAGACGTCGCCAAGGTGTTCGAAAACCACGGCGTCTTCGCGCGGCAAATTTTCAACGGCGCGCTTTAAATTTTCCAGGGCTTGATCGTATTTTCCCTGACGGTATTGCACCCACGCCATGCTATCGAGATAAGCGCCGTTGTCGGGGTCGAGTTGAAGCGCGCGCTTGATTGCGTCCTCTGCTTCGTCGAGGTGACTGTTCTGCTCGGCCCACATGTAGCCGAGGTAATTGTAGGGCTCGGCCGCATTTGCGGGATCCATTGCGATGGCTTTGTGGAAAAGTTCTGCCGCTTTATCATAGAGACCGGCCTCTTCCGCCGCGGCGCCATACTCAACGTAAAAATGTGGTTTCAAAAAATCAGCCTGCGCATTCTGCGCTTCGTTGAGCGCTTCTTCGAACATGACCACCGCCTCTTTCGCCTTTTTCGACTCGCGCAGCGCAATCGCGAGATAGTAGGCAAATTCGGGAGCATCGGGATAACGCCGGCGCCCCTCTGTCAAAATCGAAACGGCGCGTTCGCTCTGTTTTAGCGGCGCGAGCAATAATTCCGCGAGCCGCAAATATGTGGCCGCATGATTTGGATTAATGAGCAGGCTTTGTTCGTAGTTCTGTGCCGCCTTCTTGAATTCCGCGTTCGCCGGATCGGTTTGATTAGCCCGAAGCAGCGTGCGCGCTTCATCATCGTGCAATTGGGCTAACAATTCGTAGGGCTGATATTTTTCGGGGTGTTCCTGGATAATCGCTTCAAGTGTTTCCACGGCGCGCGCCCGCTGATTCGTTAACACAAATCCGGTCGCCAGTTTTTCGCGGACATTGGCGTCGTCCGGTTGCAACTCAAGCACGCGCAAATAAAACGGAAGTGCTTCCTTGATCTGTTGGCTGGAGGCGAAGTAATCCCCCACCTCCTTCAAAACGCCAGGGTCGTTTTGCCCTTTTGCGGCCGCCTTCTTAAAAACATCGTTCAGACGTACTATTTGCTCCGGAACCGGCTTGGCATCTGGTTTCAAAACGACGGAGCCGTAAAGTCGGCCAAGCCTTGCCCAGAAAATCGGATCGTCGCTTGGTACTTTGGCGGCGCGATCGAGAGTTTCGAACGCTCTTTTTTCATCGCCGGCGGTGAGAAGGATCTCAAACAATCGCTGGTAGCCATCAATTTTCTGCGGATCCAGGGCGATGGCTTTGTTGGCGAATTCGATCGCCTGATCGACTTTCTTCAAATACTTAGCGTAGATAAAAGCCAGCTCCAGATAAGGCTCGGGCGCTTTCGGATGCACCTTGACTGCGTCTTTTAAGACATCAATCGCGCTCGGATAATCATCGTCCCGCGTCAGCAACGCCGCGACACGAACCGCCAGTTCGATCTCCCCCGGATCGACATTCAGAACCTGACGATAAGCTTCGAGAGCTTTTTCCATTTCGCCGTTCTCCTCAAGATCAATTCCTTCGACGAAATGGGCGAGGGCATCAGCCTTGTGCTCACCCTCAATGCTCAGATTCAAATCTCGCGCAGGGGGTAGGGCCAGCGAATCATCGATTACATCAGCTCGCTTCGGTGCCGAATGCGCTGCCTTTGCCTTTTGCCATCGTGTAGATGGTGCCGGTGCGGATGAGATTTTTCCGATGCCGCATACCAGCACAAGCAACGCAAGATAAGCTCCCTGCTTGCGCGCAATCATCATCCTGCCTGAATCTACCGTGTCGGTCTGCCGAGGCAAACCGCCGTAGTCGCTGTTACGACTTGTAACGCAGACGTTTCTTATGGCGATTCTCCTTCATTCGCTTGCGGCGCTTGTGCTTGGAGATTTTCGCTTTACGTCTTTTTTTTAGAGAACCCATAGCGGGAAGATAAATTTGGCGTGGCGCTGAGGCGAAATGCAAGCATTGCTTGTGTAGGATGGCAAACAGTTTCGGCAAGCAAATCGCGCCGCGGTCATTTTTCGAAAAGAAGCACCATCACACCAACTAATAATAGCAGGGATCCCATCACCAGGCTTTCATAGCGTTCAAACCAACCAAGGCCGATGCCGCGAATTCCGAGTAACGCCAGAGAGGTGAAAACCAGCATTCCTGCAACTGCGGCGGTGGAGAGAATAAGGGTTAGCAGGGCAAAACCGCCCCAGCCGAAGCGAATCCCCGAAACGTAAATCGGCAGAAACGCTTCACAGGGTGAGAAGGTCAGCATGGCAAACAGGCTGCCAATTGCGACCCAGTCGGAGGTGCGGTTGCGCGAAATATCCGGAGCACGAAAATGCGCCAGCGATTCCTTCAGTTCGTGCTCATGCTCGTTTCCGCCCTTTGAAAATAAGTGAGTGTGGCTGTGAGCGTGGCCGGAAAGTTGTCGCCAGATGTAAAAAAGACCGAGCCCGATCAGCAATGCTCCGGCGATTCGGGGGAACCATGTGCCAATGCGCGAGCTCAGCGCGACTCCAAAAATGGTTAGGATTAAACCGAGTAGCGCAGTTGTGAGGACATGGCCGGTGCCGGCTAATGCGGTAATTAGGAGTGTCTTGGAATGGCTCCAGCGTTGCGCACGACCCGCTGCCACGAAGGGCAACCAGTGGGTCGGAATCGCAGCGTGAAAAAATGCGACCGTGAATCCGGTAAACGCAATGGTAGTGAGGACGGTTTCGTTCATTCCTTGACCACGTGCGTTTAATCGGGCTGGTGGGATTTGAACCCACGGCCTCCTCGTCCCGAACGAGGCGCTCTACCAAGCTGAGCCACAGCCCGCGATATGCGGCCGCGCCCGCCGCGGCCTCCGAGACTACTTCGCCTATTTAATTAACGATGGCAAGGAGAGACGATCCACCTCCGGTGCAAAACTGTGACGGATATCCCAGCAGAGTGAAGCAACCAAATCATAACAACCTTGTTATAACATAGATACACTTCAACTATCTTACGCCTTTGTTGCTCGGTCTCAGAGTTCCACGGCACTCGCCTTGCTACATTGTATTATGGAATCTATAGAATATATAACTTGTGAAACTGTCTCCTAAAAATCCCGCTTCGGGTACGACCCTCGTTGAAGTCCTTGTCGCCACGCTTTTGCTTGGCTCCTTTTTCGCATCCCTGTTCGAGGCGAACGCAGTTTGTTTGCGGTTTATCGCGGCAAGCAAGCAATCGGTCGGGGCCATCGAGGCTGTCCAAGCTCGCGCCGAAATTTTTCGTAACCTCGCCTTTAGCGATCTCACTACCACGTCCTATGTTCAGAACTCTGTTCTGAGCAAACCGGCGAACACGTCCGACTTTGCTAAATCCGCTACCGAAGTTGTCAAAATATCCGCATATCCTACGGCGAATGGCGTTACTCAAATGACACGGGCAATGGACGGCACAGTCAATCTCGATTCTACCGCCACTAGCCTTGGTTCTACGCTGGTCAAAGTGGACATTTCGCAGTCATGGACCGGAGTGCTCGGTGGGCGACAGCGAACCGAGCAAACATCGCTCATCATTTCCAACGGCACAAAGAAATGAAGCTAACGCACCATTCTCACCAATCTGGATTTACCCTTGCCGAAATCTTGACGGCGATGGCTGTCGCCGTGGTCATTTTCGCCGCCATCATTACGGCCTCGCTCGCGATGCAAAAGAGCTTTAACGCAGTGGATAATTACTTCGCCACTCATATCCAGCAAATCCGCATTATCGATTATCTCAACCGAGACGTGAAGCGGGCCAATGCGAACTCCGACAATCTCGCCTACCAGCAGTTATCAGGTGAACTATGACTATGTAGGGACTACAACCCCGGCTGCCAGCACCGTAGTCTACTCAATCAACGGTGCCTCTATTTTGCGCACAGAAGATGGCGTTGTCACAACCGTTGCCTCCAGCACAGATTCATTAGTGCCAAAAGACAGCGATACGGAGCTTACCAACACGGAATATACAACTATGTCGGTCACATTTCGGCCAATTTTTACGAGCGGGAACGTCGCCGACGAACGCACGGGGACAACCGTCTTTTCTCTCGCTTATCTCCGAAACAAACGACGCGGATAAATCTTATGAAAGTATCATTCATTCAAAACGAACGAGGAAACGTCCTTCTTTGTGCTGTTTGCACAATTTTTATTCTCTCGCTAATCGCAGCCAACGTCCTGCTGAATTGCACCGCCCGCTATAATCAGGCGTCGAACCAGGTCCGTTCCTGGAATGAAGCTCTGTATGCGGCGGAGAGCGGTGCTGACATTGCATACAATGAGGTCCGAAAGATAGCATCTAATCCCGCCAACGCTTTTAGCGTCGGCAACGGTTGGACAACTTCCGGCACGACCTACACCAGTGGGACGACCACCTTTGGCACGAACAGTCTGAGGACGAGCGAGACGGTGGACCTCTTTTACACTGATCCGACAACCGGTAATGCTTGGTATCGTATCCGTTCGAAAGGAACCTCACCTTTGCAAGGATTGAAGCGCACCGGCATGGATGATCGCTTGAGCAATGGAAATAGGTTCGCCGCTAACGGGTCGACTCGCGGGGACGGTGATACCCTCCTGCGCAAGATAGATTTCAAATATGATCATTTCACCGCGACCTATGGTCCGACCGGGGATGGAACGAACAAAGCCATCGTCGCGGTCTCACCAGCGCCACAACTTAGCCGGCGGATTGAATTAATCGCTGCGCCAACCACGCCGTTCGAAGCTGCCATCAAAGTAAGCGGAAACTTCTACGGTCTTGGATCGGCTGCCTATATTGACAGTTTCCGATCCAGTGTGGGGCCCTACGACCCTACGGTGAAGACGAACCCTTCCGATTATCGTTACGCGGATTCGCAAAGCGGAACAGTAGAAATTGACAATGGTACCGGCACCGTCATGGGAGACATCTACGGGAACCTTTACACCAATGGCGGAACGGCCACGAAGAAAACGCTCAACGTGCACGGCACCATCGACAACAATGTGCCGTTTACGCTGGACTCATTCTCAATACCGACGTACTTACCTGCGCCTCAAGCCTCGCCTACCAAGATAACCAGCAATACTACAGTTACTCCGCCGGCCGCTGGCACCGCCCGAGCACCGACCGTGTACTTGCTCTCCAGCTTCACCAAACAACTTACTATCAACCAAAATGGATCATCGCAAACTTACGTGGCCATCCACCTGACAAGTGACTTTACCGGCCAAATCGATGTGAAGCCTGGCGTGCACGTGCAGTTTTTCATTGACGGCAACGTCGATGTTAAAGCGCATGACCTTATCAACGAGACTGGTTACGCCGGGAACCTGCAATTTTACAGCATTCCTCCGGCCGATGGATCGTCCCAGCATATCAACATCAATTCGCCTGGCGATCTTGTGGCGACGTTTTACGCCCCGGGCGCAGACTTTACCATGAACGGTAACCCGGATGTGACCGGGGCAATTATTGCCAAATCGTTTTACGGTAACGGCAATACCAGCTGGCATTACGACCGGTCGCTCGACTTTTTGGGTGACGTCACCGATTACCGAATTGCCAGCTACATCGAAGACATTCGCTAGCCTCGGTCAATTCCCGTCCGCGGGAAAAATCGGTTGACAAGGGCGCGCCAATTTCCCACATTCACCATTTCTCTTTCGTCGCGATGCTCGGCTCTCGTCTTTTCCCTAGTCCCATTTCGTCCTGCTCGCCGACGATTCTCCAATTCCCGGCGGAGCCTACCCGCGCCGTCCACACCTTGCGCATTATGACGACTCAACTCTTGCAGGAAGCCAGCCAGATCATTCCCAACCCGCAATTGCTTATTAACGTTGTATCCAAGCGCGTGCGTCAGCTTGGTCTTGGGCATCGGCCAATGGTCGAGACTGGCCCGCGGGCCTCGCTCACTGACATTGCTCTTAAGGAAATCATTGCCGGCAAACTCACTTTTGAAGAGCAGAGCGCGTCTACCGACGGGGCCTGATTTTTCGCCACCATCGCTCGGTTAATGACTGCCGAGACGATTCTCAACCGCAAAGCGCTGCGCGATTTTCATATCCTCGAGCGCTACGAAGCCGGCCTCGAGCTTAAGGGCAGCGAGGTCAAATCGATCCGGGCCGGCAAAGCCAACATTAACGACGCCTTCGCGCGCATCGAGAACGGTGAAGCCTTCCTCTATAATGCCGACATCCAACCCTACGAGCGTGCCAGTCACGAGATTCCCTCCGCCAAACGGGTGCGCAAACTTTTACTCCACCGCGCCGAGATCGATAGGCTTTATGGCGAAACCCAGGTAGGCGGACGCGCCCTCGTTCTTCTCAATTTGCATTGGAAAAACGGCAAAGTGAAAGCCGAGATCGCCGTTGCGCAGGGAAAAGTGGCGCGCGATAAACGCGCCGATCTGAAAAAGCGAGCGACCGACCGCGAAACCGCCCGCGAAGTAGCTCGCTTCAATCGCAAGCATGGATAGGTCGCCCCAAGCGCAAATAATGGTCATCCCGAGCGAAAGCCGAAGGATCCCGTGGAAGTTACCTTGAAGATCTCGCATCGGGATCCTTCGGCTTCGCTCGGGATGACTATTTCATGAACCATCAGCGACTCTTTATCGCCATCGATTTGCCCGACAAAATCACCGAATCTCTTAACGCGCTCGATCCGCATTATCGCGGCCTGATTTTTTCGGCTCCATCGCAGATCCACCTCACTCTCGCGTTTTTCGCCACAGTCGATCCGGTGACCGCCAATTTGCTTAAGGAAAAACTCGCGGCGATCTCTTTTCGCGCATTTTTTCTTCCCGTAATCGGACTCGGCACCTTTTCAAGAAAAGGAACACCTCACATCCTCTGGGTCGGCGTTGGCCACGGCCATCCGCATCTTTTTCAATTGCATAAGCGGGTAAACGAAGCCGCCCTTGCCTGCAATCTGCCGATCGAGGAGCGGGCCTGGACGCCCCACTTCACCATCGCGCGCGGACGAGGAATCTCCCCTGCGTTGATGCAATCATTCCTCAAGAAGCATCGCGACTACGATGCCGGCATGATACACGTAGAGGAATTCCACCTCTACCAAAGCACCTTAACGCCCGCTGGCCCGATGCACCGGCGTGACCTTACGGTCGCCGCCCGCTAGCGGTATCAATTCTGGTCGGCACCATAATGCCGTCGCGCATCCCGTGGATTAGCTTTTTGTCCGCCGGCACAATTGTCGTTAGCGCGCCGCGCATTCTCACCCGATCGCCCTCCACAAAATAGTACGGACACAAACGGATCCTTCCTTTCATCGCTCGCATCTCGTCGCTTTCGCCGTCGTAATAACGATGCTCAAATAAGCTGCCTTTGTGGAATTGCTGCAAAATCGTTGGCTGGATCGCAAAATTATCCAGCGCGTGTTCGATTCGTCTCTCCCACTCGCTGTGCGGTAAATCCGCCCCGAGCGCGACACCGCGACTGCCCCAGCCCAGTGGCGAAAATCCGCTCACTTTCAGAAGCAAGTCCCGCTCTTTCTGGCTAAACTTGGCTGCCTGGCGCCAATCGTGAATCTCCAGCCGCGGAATCACTGCGTGTTGCGGCAACGGCGTCGGATCCAGCAACCAGGTGTACGGGATGACGTCGTGCAATTTCAGGAAATATTTATCGCCCAGCTCGCGTCGCCAGAATTCCCGCAACGGTTTGAGCCAGAAAAGCGCGAACCACATTTTCTCCTCTAGAAACGGTTTGATCGGCGGCGTTACTCGCACTTTTCCTTCACCGGCCAATTTCAGCAGCGCCTCGATCTTCGGAATGTTGGGGAGGTCAAATAACTCGAAGAATCGGTAAACATCATGACCTGGTTGTAGCTCATAATTTTCCGCCGCCACAACGCTCCAATTCGATGTTGGATGTTCGATGTTGGATGTTCGGTGTTGGTTCAATTGCGCCACCAACCAAATCATCTCCGGCCGGTAGGTTGCTGATTCTTCCGAAACCAGAATATCGCCGCCATTCGGTAAAACCTTCTGAAAACCATCAAGCATTCCGGTTTCGCCGCCGATCACATCCTGGCCGAGCGTCGAGTAGGTGCGATTTAACCAAGCGGTCAATCCGATTCCACCCGGCACGGAATCAATCTCCGCAATGATGTAACTCTTCTCCGTCAGAATGAGATCGGGCCGAATAACGCGCGGCAACTCGTCGCGAAAGATTTTTTGCCGCGACAATTCGACCAGTTTGGCCGGTTTCCCGGCATCGAGATATTTGGCGATCCATTCCGGCTGCTTCCCCCGAAAGCTCAGCTGATAAAGCTGGTTACAGGCGCGCTGAAAAACAAACAGGCGATGGCCGAGTTGCTCCAGATCGCTGGCAAATTTCTCTGAAATCGGAAACGCGTCCGGGGAAATCAGCCAGTCTTTATCGGCGAACAAACCTTCGCTCGGCAAAGCGCCCCGGATGGCATCAAGCTTGTTTTCAACCGTCGCAATCATTGGCGAGGCAACGTTCAACGCGCTCAGTGAGAATGACAAATCGCGACGTCGTCATCCCGAGCGTACCACGTGTAGGCGTTTTACTGGATCCCTCGACTGCGCTCCGGATTACGAACTAGCGTCCCGCCGCAAATTTCTTGAGTGCCATCTTCACCAGCTCTTCGGCCGACTTTCCCGCGCCCTCGCCTTTCTGTAAATCGCGCACCAGCTTGTGGGCATCGACTTGCTTGTAACCGAGCGCGATTAAGGCCAGCACTGCTTCGTTCGTCTGTTCCTGCTCCGGCGTCGGGGCATGCGCCGCGCTCGCCGCTTCCCACGCCGCCGCCACGCCGACCCTGTCCTTCAATTCCAGCACCATTCGTTCCGCTGTTTTCTTTCCCACACCGCTGATCTTCGAAAGTGACACCACATCGTTGTTCACCACCGCGGCTTTGAAATTGTTCACGCTCATTCCGCTCAACACCGACAGCGCCAGTTTTGGCCCAATCCCGCTGACGTGATTGACCAGCAAGCGAAAGAGATCGCGCTCCGGTGCGCTCATGAATCCGTAGAGAATTTGCGCATCCTCGCGTACGTGCAGATGCGTGAGAATTTCAATCGGCTGCCCGACTGCGGGAAGTTTGTCGTAACTCGAAAGCGGAATAAAAGCCTCGTAGCCGACACCGCCAACATCGATCGTCGCCTGCGTCGGCAGCGCGTGCACCAAGCGGCCATGAAGAAACGTGATCACGACGGCAATCCCTAACTGCGACGCGGAAATCTGCAAAGCAACAATTCATCGCAACCATCCGGTCATCCCGAGCGAAAGCCGAGGGATCCCGATGCGAAACCCTTAAGATAACTTCAACGCGATCCCTCAGCTTTCGCTCGGGCTGACTAATTGGGCTTAAGCAACATCGTCAGATCAACGCGCCGGCCTTTAGGAATGTTAAATCCTCTTTCCCTATAGCTACGCCAGGATGTATCGACGTTGGGAAAAATCTCCGCTACCGATGCCGTTGGCAGCACAATAAAACGCGATCCGCCGCGACTCATGAATTCACTGGCATCCTTGCGTTTTAGGGGCGTCATGAATCCACGGACCTTATTGCGAAAATACCAAACCAAACTCGGTTCGGTAAATTCGAGCGCGCCAAATTCCATTTCAGGTTTCAAATTAGGCCGGCTGTCACGGGCAAGATTGCAACTTGGAAAAAATCTTGCGAGAAATGGGGTGAGGAAAAGCGCGATCGCGAGATAAACGCCAGCCATTGCGATGGGCAGCGCCCTCGAAAGTCTCAAAAATTCAAAGCGTCGTGCGACCAGCAGCGCCAGCAATGGAAAGGCCGGCAGAGTGTAATGCGGCAGCTTGGTCTGAACGAGCGTGAAAATCCCAAAAATAATAAGCGCACCGGCTAACAAGAATTGGTCAGTGCGGTCACGGTGTGCCCGAAGGTTTTTCCAAAGCGCCGGCAGTTTGATCGACCAGGGAAAGAAGCTGGCGAAGACGATGACAAAATAAAATGGCAGCAACCCCAGATACATCCAGACGGATGATGCGCCATGTCCTTCCATTGTAGCCACCGAACGTTCAACCACGTGCTTTCCAATTCCGACCCGGAAAAATTCGCCATGCGTGCGAGCGAGGGCTGGAATTCCCCAAAGGCAGACCAGCACCAACATCAGCAAGAGTCCGCGGACGAATTTGAAGCGTGCGGCAAAGTGTTCCTGATGATGAAATCTTTGCGCAATTGCAACCGTTAATAGCGGCGTCCATCCGATCGGCCCCTTGGCCAGAAACGCCAGTCCTAACGAGAAATAAAAAATCCACCAAAAGGCCGTTCGATGTTCGATGTTCGACCTTCGATGTTCGGTGTTTGCCTTGCGCAGTTCCCACCCAGCCCAATGCGCCAGCGTCACGAATAATACCAGCCACATGTCTGCAACCGCGGCTTTTCCGTGGATGAAACTTTGCAGCGAAAGCGTGAAAATTATTACCGCCCACCAACCAACCTTCTCATCCTGCACTCGTTTTCCCCAGCTGAACAAAACCAGGGCGACCAATGCCGCCGCAACTGCGGTCGGGAAACGCGCGGCAAAATCATTTTCGCCAAAGACACGATAGCTCGCGACTTGAAACCAGTAGGTCAGCGGCGGTTTATCGAAACGAAATTGGTTGTTGAAATAGGGGACGATGAAATCGGCACGCTCGCGCATTTCCCGCGCCGCTTCGGCGAAACGTGGCTCGTCGCGGTCGATTAACGGCAAACTCCAGGTGCCCGCCTGGTGAAAAAGCAGGCACCCGACAAATAGCACGGTGTAATTGCGCATTGCCGGTCGCACGATTGAACCGGAAAGTAGCAGCCGTTGCAGTGAAAGCCGAAACTGAAATCACACAGGCGCGGTCACGAAAGATTTGGATCGCGCTAATCGTAATGGCAGTAATCGCGTTGGTTGCTGCCTTTTTTCTCGATCAGGGGACCGCGATTTGGATCAACGCACATTCCTCGCCCGAATTGAAACGAGTGATGCGAATGGTGAGCAGGGTGGGGGATTGGCCGGCCCATATGATTGCTGGCGCGATTGGACTTGCGATTGCCTTAGCTGTGGGAAGCAAAGCGTGGATGCGAATTTTTCTCGCGATGCTCCTTGCGCTTGCGCTCGCCGGGCTTACCACACGTGCCATGAAAATCGCAACCGGCCGAGCGCGTCCATTCGTCAAAACCGAGGCGCGCTGGAACGGCCCGCAATTAAGTTCCAAGTATCACGCCTTCCCATCCGGTCACACCGCCTCATCCACCGCATTCTTCGTGGCGTTGTTTTTCGCGCGAAAAAAAATCGGCGGACCGCTGCTGCTAATTCCAATCCTGATCGCTCTCTCGCGCATGATCCTCGGCGCCCATTACTTATCCGATGTCACCGTCGCCGCCGTTGTGGGAGTAATTTGCGCACTTCTCGCCGTGCATTGGCTCTATAAGATCGGCACTCCGCATTCCGCAATTGAAGGGCGGGGCTGACTAGTCACCAATCACTTCTCACTAATCACTCTTTGCGCTTGGCGGAGGGGGTGGGATTCGAACCCACGAGGGCTTGCGCCCTGCCGGTTTTCAAGACCGGAGCCATCAACCACTCGACCACCCCTCCGAGATATCTCGCGGCAGGGGATTTTGCCACTGCCACAGCGATGAGCAACAGCGACAAGGCAGTGGAGTGATGGAGTAGTAGAGTGTTGGAATAACGAAATTGTAGGGCGTTTCTGCGAAACGCCGCTTTAAACAGACCGGCGTCCCGCACGGACGTCCCACAGCTCGACTTGTAAAGGCAAAGCCCTGTCGCGTTCGTCGTTTTTTGGTAGGCGACGCTCCGCGGAGCCGTAGTTGTGGTTCATCTCGCCGGAGTCTCGCCCTACCAAACTGGCGAAAGCGTTTGACAGGGTTTATGTTCGTATGAACGTCATATATGGAACCGCCCGATGCGACAAATCTCTGGCAAAACCTGCGTGAGATTCCGACCGCGGCACGCACGGTTCATCCCCGGGAGTTTCATGGCCGGGGCGCTTCGATTAACCCGGCAAACCGGTTCGAGACGCTGCATTTTGAGGAGGATCCGCATGATGAAGTCGATGAGGACTCGCGTCCTCGGAAAACCATTTTTTACCGTGA